>JBFMDG010000921.1:0-2504 GCA_040754135.1 Verrucomicrobiota bacterium | reverse complement strand
GCTTCCTCGATCGTTTCACTCCGCCAAGGGCTTCATGTTGATCGAGCTGCTTGTCGTCATCGGCCTGATCTTGATTTTATACGTGATGTACTTGAGTCCCAGTTCCCGCCCGTACCAACGGCGCCAACAGGCCACCTGCCGGCGCAATCTCCAATTCGTTTACATCGCGCTTCAAACCTACGCCACCGACAGCAAAACCTTTTATCCGGCGATCAAGGGAGCAAAAACTTCCGAGGAACCGCTCAGCCTGCTCGTTCCGCGTTATACGACGGCCACGGAGAATTTCATTTGCCCCGGGGCTGGTCACCGGAAATTGCCCGCAGGCCAGCCCTTTCAAAAACGCAAAATCAGTTACGCCTACGTCATGGGGCTGACCTCCGAGGCGCCTACCGATCAATGGATCATGTCCGATACCCAAGCCAGCAGCGGCTCCAATCAAGGCACCGATATTCTGTTTTCTCCCGATGGGAAAAGCGCCGGACGGAATCATCGTGAATTTGGGGGGAACCTTTTGTTTTGTGATGGACGAGCCGAGTTTAGTCCGGCCAAGACGTTGCGGCGCCTGACGATCCCGGGGAAAGCGGTTGCTTTGAATCCTAAACCTTAAGCATGAATATCAAGATCCTCTGCGAATGCGGCACGAAATTCGCCTTTGACATAGAACCCGTGGGCGCTCGCATGCCTGTGCCAGTGCCTTGTCCTGGGTGCGGCAAAGATTGCACTGAAGCCGCCAATCAAATCATCCAGCAAAATCTTTCCAGCGCGTCGCCACAACCTTCTGAAACCGCCCGGCCGCAGCCGGTCGCCATCGTGGTTGGAACGGCCAAACCGGCCGGCGCGTCCGTGGCCGCAACGCCGCAAGCCAGTGGCACCGCGCCGCCGAGCGGACCAGTGCGAGTGGCGGTTGCGGGCAGAAAACCTCCTCCGCCTCCAGAGGAGGGTGCAGACGCTGCGCAGTCTGCGGCATCGTCGGAACCGGAAGTGCATTACTGCCCGAAGCATCCGCAGGAAGTCGTGACGGCCGAATGCGTTGTTTGCAACAAGCCGATTTGCGCGGAGTGCATGGAGCAATTCGGATTTCTTTGTTCGGTCTATTGCCAGCAACAGGCCGAGAACCGGAAAATCAAAGTTCCCGTTTACGAGCGGCAGAAGCGCCATGTCCGTGCTGTGGGCCAAAAAAAGGAGAAGAAAATTTTCGTCGGAATCGCCGCCGTGCTCGCCGCGCTTCTGGGTGTTTGGATTTGGTACAGCTTCTTCGCCTCGAAACCTCATTTGGCCTTCGCCATTAAAGCTCCGGCGCAAAACTCCTTTTTTCACGCGCAATGGTTCGGGCCCGATAAGTTGCTGGTTTTGGCTCGGGACCGAGTCTTCCTGCACGAGGCAGCGACAGGCAAGGAACTCTGGAACACGCCCTTGCCCGGCGTGGCCAAACCGGATCCAAGATTAAACAGCGATTTGCCGTTTTACTTTCCAGGCGAATTTCGAGTGGTGGGCAACGATTTGTGGCTGGCGTTTCCGCAGCGCGCCGTTCGCATCGATTTGCAATCCGGCAAGGTGAAATCCGAAATTCCCTTTTCACCGGCTGCGAGTGAGATCCTGATGAACGACGCGATTCTGGTGGCGATCGCGCCTCCGGGTCCGGCCCGGCAATTGTTGACGCGCGTGGATTTGGTGAGCGGACAAGTGCAGACCGAGACAATCCCGGTGATCCAATATGGTCCGGACCGGAACAGCAGTTCGATGGAATTGTTGAGCGAGAGCATCAAGCATCTCGACACCAGATTCACCAGTTTGCGCACCGAGTTCCTTTTGAGCGGGAATCAGGTGGTGCAGCTTGTGGCGCGGTTGATCGAGCCGTCGATTGTCTCTTCTACACGCCAGGAGCCGAAAGATCCGGGTCCTTCCGTCATAGACAAACCCAATTTGCGCGCGTCGGACAGCACGCTGGCCGCGGAAGAGTTCATGCGGGGCAAATTGCAAATCCGTTTCGAGGACGAAAGCAAATACCTGATCCAGCTCAAGCGCATCTTTGGTTCGGCGTCGGAATTTCGGGCCGAGCTCAACGGTTACACCCGATTGTTTCCGCTCAAGACCGTTGACGTGCTCGTGCATGGCAAAACGCTTCAGGTGTTCAATCGCAACCAGCAAAAGCTTTGGGAAAGCAAGCTGACCTATCCCATCGCCGGGCGTTATTCGGGCGATGAGGCATGGGAAGACGAAGATCAAAAGAGCGCCAGTTCCAATCCATTCCTGGAAGCGGCGGGGCGCCTTTATGTGAGTGATTTGGGGCAGTTGGCGGCCTTTGATCTCAAAAACGGACAGGCCCTCTGGCGCTTGCCGAGCGTCGGCATTTCCAATCTCGAACCGGACAATCGCGGCCATCTTTACGTGGCCACAACGTCCGCTGGACCCGAAGTCCTTCAATATTTGAATGTCGATTCGAAAGATATCTACCCGATCATCGTGAAAGTGGAGACCAGCTCCGGAAAAATGCTGTGGCAACA
>JBFMDG010000920.1:0-2504 GCA_040754135.1 Verrucomicrobiota bacterium | reverse complement strand
CGCCCATCTTGACGTCGCTGGGGCTTTTGATGTTGGCGGTGATGTAACCGGTTTCGCCCACTTCCAGTTTTTCGCGGATGTAAGGTTTGGGATTGAAGCTGCCGACCTCTTTGATTTCGACGTTCTTGCCGGAATGCAGCAATTTCACCTGCATACCCGCTTGCAATTCACCATTGAACACGCGCACGTGCGTGACCACCCCTTTGTAGGTATCAAAATAAGAATCGAATACGAGCGCCTGAAGCGATTTCTCGCCCGTCGGTTTCGGGGGTGGCACGCGATGAACAATTGCTTCGAGGATTTCATCAATGCCAATGCCTTCTTTAGCGCTGGCGAGAATGGCGGAATCGGCCGGAATAGCGAGGATGTCTTCGAGCTGAGTTTTGGTCAACGGCACATTGGCGTGCGGCAGATCGATTTTGTTTATAACCGGGATGATGGCGAGATTCTGTTTCATCGCCAGATGCACGTTGGCCACGGTCTGAGCTTCGACCCCTTGGGCGGCATCGATGATCAACAAGGCGCCTTCGCATGCGCTGAGACTGCGGGACACTTCATAGGAGAAGTCCACGTGTCCGGGAGTATCGATCAAATTGAGTTCGTAAGTCTGACCATCCCTCGACTGGTACAACATCGTGACCGGGTGGGCTTTGATGGTGATGCCGCGTTCGCGTTCCAAGTCCATGGAATCGAGCAACTGGTCCTGCATCTCGCGATCAGAAATGGTTCCGGTTCGGTGCAACAGCCGATCGGAAAGGGTGGTTTTCCCATGATCGATATGGGCGATGATGCTGAAATTTCTAATGTGCTCGGCGTCCATTCAAATCGAATGCTCTCTTGCTTCTGTTTATTTGCTCGCTTCGGTTGTTCCAATCCATTTTATCCCGCATCCCGGCGTCGTCCACTCCGCAGGCAATGTCCACCATCGCTTTGGGTCCGCTGAATCATTGTCCCGAAATGGCCTTCGCCGAAACGTCCGCGAGAAGATAACGGCGTTTCGCCTGAAGAAAAGGGGAAATTAAGTATTCCGAGCTCAGCAACCCCAGAAAGCACCGCGTCCGAATTCCTCGGCTCGGTCCCTTTCCTCAATCCCTCTCGTAAAGTTTCCTTAAATCATGGACCGGCGTGCCGAGGTAAAACTGCGCCGTAACTCGCCACATGCGCCAGTAGGTTCGCAGAACCCCGAGCCGCTCGAATCGCCGCGTTGACGTCGTCACCGTGTCCGGCGCCAATGCCAACCTCCCCTTCCCGCGCAGCCGCCGCGCCAATTCGAATTCCTCCATCAACGGCCAATCGGGCACCCCGCCAATGGCCTCCAGCACTTCGCGGCGAATAAAAAATCCCTGGTCGCCCAGCACTCTTTGAAAAAGCACCATGCGAATGGCGCAGCGAAATCTCGATCCGAGCATGAACCATCTTGGATGATCAAATCGCTTCCAAAAGCCGCCAGCCACAATCGTGCGATCCCTTAAGCAGTTCAAAATGGCTCGCCCCGCGTTGGGCGACAGAAAGGTGTCGGCGTGCAACAACAACACAACATCTCCTTTCGCGTGCGATGCTCCCGTCGCCAGTTGCACTCCCCTGCCCTGCGCGCTCGCCAACACGGTGCAACCGAGCTTTTCCGCCACTTGTGGTGTGTCATCGGTGCTGCCGCCATCGGCGACGATGATCTCGATGATTTCCGGAATGCGGCGGACAGATTCGACAACGCGCGGCAGCGATTCCCGTTCGTTGAGTGTTGGAATCACCACAGACAACGATCGCGGTTCTGAACGTTGGATGCATTGCAAAGAAGCTTCGCGCCAAAAAAGGAGACCGCCCAAAATGGCCCAGACCAAATAAACCGAAAAAGTCAGCAACGCCGCGGCGACGGCTTCTTGCGGAGTGATTCCATAAGGGGCCAGCAGCACGTAAGCGGCGCCTTCACGCACTCCCGCTCCGGCGATGGTGACCGGTGCGCTGCTGATCCAGGAAATCACTGGAAAGGTCCAAAGCAATTCGCTCCAAACAATCGGCCGTTGCGAAACGGCTTGCAGGCACAATGGCAGAATGGCCCCAAACACCACCTGTGCGACAAAACTAAGCGCGATGCCGACGACTGCGATTCCCGGTTGCGAGAAAAGCTGCCGAACTCCTGCGACAAAGCTGTTCAGCGTGCGCACGGGAAATGATTCCGCACGGCCGGTCCGCCTCAAAAGCCCGAGCAGCGCAATGACGAGGCCTCCGATGACAAGGATCAGTGCGAGTTGCCGCCATGAAATTGCGTAGCGATTCAGGATAGATGAAAAGCCGACATCGGCCGCGAGACCGATTGCCAACAGGCAATAAAGCAAATGGCCTGCGCCCCCGAAAATTCGATCGAGAAAACAAGTCGCAAGAATCTGAGCGGTGGAAAAGCGAAACCAGCGCGCATAAGCCGCTGCCTTGGCCACATCCCCTGCGGCCGGGCCGAAAAGCAAGGTATTGAAGAAATGCCCCATGTAAACCAGCCGCAAGGTTGCGCC
>JBFMDG010000919.1:0-2505 GCA_040754135.1 Verrucomicrobiota bacterium | reverse complement strand
AGCGGCTAACTTCACGGCCCAGGCCAATGACGCGGGAATTTTAGCTTATCATCCGCAAGCGCAACTGGCGGAGATTTTCGATTCCGCTATCGCGCTCGAACCGCCCGATTCCACACACGATCTCGATTCCATTTCGAACGACAGCGCGTCCGGAGAAAATTTGTCTGGTGCATCCGCTCAGTCTGAGGCCATGCCGCCGGTTGCTGAATTCCATCCCACCGCTCACGCCGCCTTATCATCGCATGCCGCTTCTCCTCCCGGTGTGAACTTGATTGGCATTCCGACCTGGCAGGATCAAGGTCCCGCTTCCATCATCAACGGCAGTCTGCAAGGCATTACTGACCTGCCGGTCTCGGGCGCGATTCAAACCATCGCCATTCATCCGGCCGATCCCAACCGGATGCTGGTCGGCTCGGTCAATGGCGGCATCTGGCGAACCCTCAACGCGCGCTGGCCCAGCGATGGCGTCGATAACGATGGCAATGGCGTGACGGATTTCACCGATCGCAATGGCGATGGCATTCCCACGGTCAATGGAGTTTCGGATACCGATCCCAATCGGCCGGCTGGGGATGCGCAGGATGACACACCGGATCCGGGTGAAGCCGTTCGCTGGACACCGCTCACCGATCAATTGCTTTCCTTATCGATCAGTCATCTGGCTTTCAGCCCGCTCGATAACAGCGTGATTTTCGCGGGGCTCGGCCGCATCAGTTCGGCAGCCTTTGCCGGCGGAGCGCAATCGGGCATTTACAAATCGATCAATGGCGGCAATGACTGGGCGCACCTTGCTTCCGCCACCTGGCCGAGCGCAAGCGTCACCAGAATTCTGCCGACGACTCACACGGCGGCGGACAGCCGCCAGGTGGTGATCGTGGCTACAGCGGATCCGAGCAACTCTGGCAGCGCCAGTCCGGATATTGGATTGTGGATCAGCCGCGATGGCGGGGAGAACTTTGCCAAAGTTGCGGGAGGTTTGCCCGCGGGGGCCGTTACCGACGTGCTGGTCGATCCCAATAACAACAACCGTTTTTATGCGGCCGTCCGGCAACAAGGAATTTTCCAGGGCACGTTTGATCCGGCCACGGATGATTTCACCGGCTGGGTGGCGGTGAACACCGGGATTGTCGGCGGCGGAGCGCCCATCGCCAATGCCAATTTGATCGGACGCACCCTTCTGGCGGCGCACTCGAGTGGCGCGCCGGCACAAACCGTTCTTTATGCCGCTATCTCCAATCAAAACACGCGGCAACTTGTTGATGTGTTCCGCTCGACCAACGGCACGAATTGGACACCGATGGGTCCGGCGCAGACCAATGACCAGCGAGGCGGCGTGGCGGTGGTGAATGGTTTGCATCCCGGTTCCCAGGCAGAATTCCATTTCTCTTTCGTGGCCCACCCGACCGATCCCGAAGTCGTGTTCATCGGCGGCGACACACAAGTCATCGTGCACAATCCGGCCGCAGGAAATATCAACGCCGCTGGTTCGACGACCTTGTCGGCGCGAATTTTCCGCGGGGATGCAAATCCGGCGACCGCCACGCCTGGGCAAGCGGCGCAGGCGCAGGTGTGGGAACCAATTGTGGCGGGTTACGCCAATGGAACCGCACCGCATGCCGATTCGCGGGTGATGATTTTTGATTCGAACGGCACATTGCTGGAAGGCGACGATGGCGGTCTTTATCGTTTGGTCAACCCGGATCAGCGGTCGATTACCAATTTTCCGAGCGGCCCGGGAGCGGTGGCGGGGAATCGTCATTGGATTTCGTTGAACGGGGATTTGCGCATCAACGAACTCGTGGCTGTGGCCTGGGATTCCGTGACGAATCTGATGCTTGGCGGCAGCCAGGATAATGGCTCCTTGCAACAACATGACCGGCGCGACAACGATGGGGATGGCGCACGCGATGAAGGGGATGAAGAGGAGTTCTGGAGAGGCGTGCTCAGCGGTGACGGCGTGGCCGTCGATGTCGAAGCGCAGACCGCCACTCAAAGCCGGCGCTATTGGATCTCCAATCATTTCACGTGGGCTTTTACGGAGACTTACAACAGCGGGAACAATCAAGTGGGCAATCGCACGTTCCTCGGTTTGCGATCGTCCGGAAGCGCCGCGCGTCTCAGCGGATTGAACGCCTGGGATCGGAATCCGGCCAACGGCGTGTTTTCGATCCAATACATGGCCGTCAACGAAGTGAATCCGCGCCGGATTCTTTTCGGGCTCTCGGGACTTTACGAAACCACGAGCGCCAATCGCGGCACCATCATCCGCAATATCACCGGCACGCTGAATGTCGCGCCTCCAGGATTGTTCAACGCCCTCGTTTACGGCGGCAAAAACGCAAACGGCACTTTGAACACCGGATTGATTTACGCCTCGTCGGGAAACACGATTTACGTGCGCCCGAGTTTCACGCAGGCGTTCCGCTCGGCCAATGTCGTCGGCACTGTCGTCGCCATTTCCGTCGATCCGAACAACTGGATGAACGCTTTCGCCGTGACGGCGGC
>JBFMDG010000918.1:0-2507 GCA_040754135.1 Verrucomicrobiota bacterium | reverse complement strand
GCAACTCCAAAATCTCCTGGACACAAGTCGAGACCGGATCTGCCATCACCTGGAAATATCCGAGCGTAATACTGCTCGGGGAAAACTCCGTCGGCGAATTCTATTCCGTGGCTCTGACCAACAATTATCAACAGGCCGACACCGGCACCAAAATGGTGCACATCGGAAAGAACAGCCGCAGCACCATTATCTCGAAAGGGATTTCTGCCGGGCACGGCCAAAACAGTTACCGCGGCCTGGTGAAGATTCAGAAAAGTGCGGAGAACTCGAGGAACTTTTCGCAATGCGATTCCCTCCTGTTGGGCAACAAATGCGGCGCGCACACTTTTCCTTACATCGAAGTGAAAAACACTTCCTCAAGCGTGGAGCACGAGGCCACCACTTCGAAAATCGGCGAAGACCAGATTTTTTACTGCAATCAGCGCGGCCTCTCCACGCAGGACGCCGTGAACATGATCGTCAACGGCTATTGCAAAGAAGTATTTAAGCAGCTCCCGATGGAATTTGCGGTCGAAGCACAAAAGCTTCTTGGGGTGAGCCTTGAAGGAAGCGTGGGTTGAGGGACTCTCGCCCGCAAGCAAGGCATGGCGCGGTTGCCTGCCACGGAACATGAAACTGAACTGAACGACTGAAACGATGACTATGCTGGAAATAAAAAACCTCCACGCCGGTGTGGATGGAAAACCAATTCTGAAAGGCATTTCGCTCACCATTGAAGCGGGTGAAGTCCATGCCGTGATGGGCCCGAACGGCAGTGGAAAAAGCACTCTGGCGCAAATTCTGGCGGGACGCGAAGGCTACGAAGTCACCGCGGGAGAAGTCATTTACAATGGCAAGGATTTGCTGGACATGGATCCGGAAGAGCGCGCTCGCGAAGGCGTGTTCCTCGCCTTCCAATACCCGGTCGAGATTCCTGGCGTTAACAGCACTTATTTCCTCAAAGCCGCCTTGAATGAAGTGCGCAAGCACCAAGGACTGCCGGAACTGGACGCGATGGAGTTCCTCACTCTGGTGAAAGAGAAAATGCGCCTGCTCGAATTGAGCGAGGATCTGCTGCGGCGCCCCGTGAACGAAGGATTTTCCGGCGGCGAAAAAAAGCGGAACGAAATCTTTCAAATGGCCATTCTCGAACCCAAACTCGCGGTCCTCGACGAAACGGACTCGGGCCTGGATATCGATGCGCTCCGGATCGTGGCCAATGGAGTGAACAAGCTGAAAACCTCGGCCAACGCGCAACTCGTCATCACGCATTACCAGCGTTTGCTTGATTACATCATCCCTGATTACGTGCACGTGCTTTATGACGGCCGGATTGTTCGGTCCGGGAGCAAAGCCCTCGCTCTCGAACTGGAAGAAAAGGGTTACGACTGGATCATCAAAGAAGAAGGCCAGCCCGCCTAACCGTTCTGCACCATGATTCAAACTGAACAACTCATTGAGGTTCGGGAAAAAGATCCCCATCTGCGCCAGTTCGAGAATTTGGAACGCACCGCTCCGGACAGAACTCCGTCGTGGCTCTATGCCACGCGCAAAGCGGCCTTGGCGAGGTTTTCCGAGCTGGGATTCCCAACCACCCGCGACGAGAACTGGCGGTTTACGAACATTGCACCCATCGCGCAACTTCCATTCGAGCCGGTGCTCGAATGCGATCGCAGCGATGTAACTCGCAATCAGTTGCTCGACCTCGCATTCAGCCGTTTGGAATCCATCCAACTGGTTTTCGTCAATGGCCATTTTGCGCCGGAACTTTCCTATCTTCCGGCGCTGCCATCTGGAGTGCAGATTGGCAGCATTGGAGAAGGCCTTTGCGCGGGCGCTTCGCTGCTGGAGCGGCATCTGGCACGTTACGCACGCGTGGAAAACAACCCATTCACGGCATTAAACACGGCATTTTTCCTGGATGGAGCTTATATCTCTATTCCGGCCGGTGTCGCTCTCGATAAACCGATTCATCTCCTGTTCATCAGCAACGCAACGGACCGCGGCGCAACTATCAGCCCGCGCATTCTCATCGTCGCCGAGCGCCACAGCCGGGTCACCGTTTTGGAGTCTTACGCCAGTGTGCATGATGCCGAGTATTTCACGAATTCTGTGACTGAAATCGTGGCCGAGGAAGGGGCGCGAGTCGAACATTGCAAGTTTCAGGACGAAAGCCTGGAAGCGTTTCACATGGCCGCCTTGCACCTGCAACTCGAGAAAGCGAGCAACGTGATCTCGCATTCGATTGCCACCGGCGGGCGTCTTTCCCGCGCTAACATCTATACTCAGCTGGGCGGCCCCGGTGTCGAATGCGTGCTCAATGGATTGTATCTGGGCAAAGATGAACAAACGCTGGATCATTTCATGATCGTGGAACACGCGCAGCCACACTGCAACAGCCACGAATATTTCAATGGCATTCTCGATGGCCGTTCCCGCGGTATTTTCCATGGGCGCATTCTCGTGCAGCAGATCGCGCAAAAAACTGATGCCAAACAAACGAATAAAAATCTGCTCCTGTCAGACGA
>JBFMDG010000917.1:0-2510 GCA_040754135.1 Verrucomicrobiota bacterium | reverse complement strand
CAATCGCCATTGCGCTCGCCTGCGCGCACAGCGCATCCGAGGCGTTTTGAGATCCGCAGGACGCGCAGCCGATGGTCAAGCCCGGCGCCACCAGAAACAAATGATCGAACTCACATTCGATGCTACCGCCATTTTGAGTTTTAGCTCCCGTAGCAGCCTGACGTGAGTCGGCTCTAACTTTTTCTCCGCGCATGCCGAACGGTCGCCATTGCGCTCGCCTGCGCGCACAACGCACCCGAGGCGTTTTGAGATCCGCAGGACGCGCGGCCCATAGTCAAGCTCGGCGCCACCAGAAACAAATGATCGAACTCACATTCGATGCTACCGCCATTTTGAATTTTAGCTCCCGTAGCAGCCTGACGTGAGTCGGCTCTAACTTTTTCTGCGCGCATGCCGAACGATCGCCATTGCGCTCGCCTGCGGGCACAACGTATCCGAGGCGTTTTGAGATCCGCAAGACGCGCGGCCCATAGTCAAGCTCGGCGCCACCAGAAACAAATGATCGAACTCACATTCGATGCTACGGGGATTTTAAAGATTTGCTTTGCTTCCATCGGCGCCGCCGCCATCGAGATCGATCAGGATATCGCGCGGTTCGGCGCCTTTGCTCGGGCCGACGATGCCGCGATTTTCGAGCTCGTCCATGATGCGCGCGGCGCGCGTGTAACCGAGCCGCAGCCGCCGCTGCATCAATGACACGCTGGCTTTTTGTTCGCTGCGGATCACCTCGATGCATTGCTGAATTAAATCTTCATCCTCATCGCAACCGCTTTCCTCCGCGTCCAGCGAGCTGACCGGTTTCGAAAGTTGCTGATGAATTTCCATCTCGTAACTCGGCTTGCCTTGTTGGGCGATGAAATCGACGATCCCCTGAATTTCCTGATCGGTGATGAGTGCGCCTTGCGCGCGGATCAACTTCGCAGATCCGGGCGGCAAATAAAGCATATCGCCTTTGCCGAGCAATTTATCCGCGCCCATCGCGTCCAGAATTGTCCGCGAATCCACTTTGGCCGCCACTTGAAAAGCAATCCGCGCCGGGATGTTCGCTTTGATCACGCCCGTGATGACATCCACGCTTGGACGCTGCGTCGCCACGATGCAATGGATTCCCGCCGCTCGCGCCATTTGCGTGATGCGGGCAATGGCCATTTCCACATCGGCCGGCGCCACCAACATCAAATCGGCCAGTTCATCGATGATGACCACGATGTAACTGAGCTTTTCCGGAATGACGATGTCGTCGTCGCGCGGCACGACGATTTCCTCGTCCACTTCCACAGCAAAACCCTCGGCGCCGGCTTCGACTTTTTCGGTCTTGCGGGTGAGGGGCAATTCCGGTTCGGCTTTTGGCAGCGGTTTATTTTTCGGGCGGTCGTTGAACGATTTGATATTGCGCACGCCCACTTTGGCGAAAATCTGATAACGCTTTTCCATTTCGTTCACGACCCAGCGCAGCGCGAGAATGACCTTTTTTGGATCGTTGACCACCGGCACGACGAGGTGAGGCAAGGCATTGTACTGCTGCAACTCGACGACTTTCGGATCGATCATGACGAAGCGGAGTTGATCCGGGCCGAAGCGGTAGAGCAGCGAGGCGATGATCGAGTTGATGCAGACCGATTTTCCCGAGCCGGTGCTGCCGGCAATCAAAAGGTGCGGCATCTCCCCGAGATCGCCGATGATCGGGTGGCCGTAAACATCTTTGCCGAGGGCCAAAGGAATGCGCGCTTTGGTGTGCTGCCATTCCTCGGATTCGAGCAGGTCGCGCATGATAACCTTCGTCTTGATCGCGTTCGGCACTTCCACGCCGACGGAGCTTTTGCCAGGGACAGGGGCGAGGATGTTGATGCGTTCAGCCTTCAACGCGGCCGCGATGTTGTTGCTGAGGGCGGTGATTTTTTCGAGTTTAACGCCCGGGGCGGGATGCAATTCGTAACGGGTGATGGTGGGGCCTTTGGTGATGTCGCCGAGGGCGACCTCGATATCAAACTGGGCAAGCGTGCTTTGCATCAAGCGCGCATTGGACATCAATTCCTCTTTCGATTCGGTCGGTTTAATCGTCGGATCGGGAAGATTGAGTAAATCGAGCGAGGGCAGTTTGTAATTCCCGATGAGCGGCGTGGAAGCGACGGTAATGGGTTTGGGTTTGCGCGGTGTTTTGGGTTTGAGCCCGAAGACGCTTGGTTCGGGCGCGGTGGAAGAACTCGAGGTAGCAGCGGGAGCCGACGGGGTCGAGGCGCTGGACGAACTGCTCGCCTTCCCGCCATTCACGTCGAGCGAGGCGGCGGCGGCGGATTTCGGTTCGGCGGGTAATCCGAGCACCTCGGGGGCGGTGGCGGCGGCGATTTCTCGCGCGGTGATGACTTCGCCTTCGAGCACCGGCTCAGTCGGAGCCGATTCAGCTGGCGGCAAGGTGGTGGAACGGAGTTTGGGTTTGCTGCTCGGTTGCGGAACACTGAGATCGCGCACGGTCGGTTCGGGAACCGGTTTGAGATCCGGACCGAGGCCGG
>JBFMDG010000916.1:0-2523 GCA_040754135.1 Verrucomicrobiota bacterium | reverse complement strand
GGCTGCGGTCCCTGAATCGGTGTCCATGGCGGCGGTAACACAGCTCGCCCCTTTTTCAACTTCGGGATCCCGGACTGGCATCTGGCGGAGAATGCAAGTGCTTCTTCAACCATTCCATCGTGCGTTGCCACATTTCCGGCAGGTAAACATGGCCTACGCCTGGATAGACGACGTTCTCGAAATTCTCCACCTGCCCGTACAACCGATAAACGCATTCCACCGCTTGAGCGATTTTCCGAACGCCAGAAACCGGTGACCCTGCATCTTGATCGCCGGTCATGAAAAGCATTGGCCGAGGTGCAATCAAGCTCACGATTGTTTCCGTGTCGAAATGGTTCAGAATCCCAGGCACAAAATAATAAATTCCGTGTTCGGCGAGTTTGCCCGCTGCGATCAAATCCTGGTAGCGCGTCAAACAGGCCACTCCCACTCCAACGCGAAGCCGTTCGTCCAGCGCCATCAGCCACCAGGCGCGTGTCGAACCCATGCTCATGCCGGTTACTCCAACCCGCGCCGGATCCACTTCGGCGCGTGAAAGGAGGTAATCCAAGGCCATTAAATCATCGCGCAGCATCATGCCCCAAAGCGTTCGGCCCATCCACAAATTGAACTTGCTGGCCGTCCATTCCCCCATGGCGCCCGCATCGCCGCCCGGCACATCGCGCTCGCGTTCCCCAAAGCAATAGGCATCGATCGCGAGCACGACATAACCCTGACGCGCAAGCGCGGGGCCGGGCGGTTCCGGCAGATCGCTGGTCTTGAACAATTCCTCTTTGCCATTTTGGTATTCGCCGCCATGCCAATGGCAATAGAGGATTGCGGGCGCGCGCGTGCGCAGATTTTTTGGCAGCAAAACGTAGCCAGGCACCATCGCTCCGGCGTGATTATCGAAAACGATTTTCTCGAGGAAAAAATCGCCCCGATCCTGGCGCCACAATAATTTGGCCTGCGGAATACTCGGGCGCGCGGGCAGTGAACCGAGCAAACCCTGCAGTTTTTCCCGGAGAATGCCGCGCTGTTCGAGCCAGGTGGATAAGGCGTGCGGGATCTCGAAAGCAGGCATCGGCGAACCATGTTTCAGCCAGCGGCTTCCTGCGTTTTCGTGGGGTTCCATGAATCAAGTGTTGCGCGTCATCGATTGAAATGAACCGGGCAGTTCATAGCAAGCTTTTGACTGCGCCACAGCGAAATGCCTCCCTTCCTCCCTTCGTCCAAACCTTCGTCGCTAACCTTTGTCGAAAATCTTTGTCGCCAGCCTTTGTCGAAAGGAAGAATTCCACGGTTTAGTTCAACAAAGTTAGGGACAAAGCCTGGGACAGAGTTTAAGACAACTTTTGCTACGGCGCGGCGCTTACTTTTTTGAATCAAATTCTCTGGTGATTCCGGTTAGAAAAGCAAATTGACTTTGCTGCCGGAGCCGAGATGATCCGGAAGTTGTGAACATCACGCGGCAGTTCCACGCCGTGAAGTTTTGGCGAACGGGTTCCAGCCAACCTCCCCATGGATTTACTCTGATGGAATTGCTGGTCGTGGTCGCGATCATCGCGTTGCTGGCTTCGTTGTTGTTGCCTGCGATTACTCGGGCCAAAGAACAGGGCAAACGCATCCAATGCCTGAACAACCACAAGCAACTCCTGATCACCTGGGAACTTTATTCCGTTGATTATGCCAATCGAATGGCGCTGAACGGCCATCCCCCGATGGGCGTTCCGCCGGATGTAAAGCTCTGGATGTTCGGTTCGCATGGTCGTGTCGAGACGAAAACTGATCCGGCATTCCTCATCTCGCCGCGGTACGCTTCATTTGCCGACTACTTGAAAACCGCTGCCGTTTACAAATGTCCCTCCGATCCCATGCTTGCGCCCGCCAGCAATGGCCGCAAAGTGCCGACGATTATCAGTTACGCCATGAACTGTTATCTCAGTCCCGTGGGCGTCGTCAGCAACATCGTCGTTCGCGCCGTTTCGGAGAAAGTTTACTATCGCGTCTCGGAGATCGAGTTGCCGGCCAAACGGTTTGTGTTCATCGATGGAAATCCGCACAGCATTTGTTGTCCGGCTTTTATGGTCCATCCTCCGAGTGTGGAAGGTTTTTTTCATTATCCCGGAGCACTTCATCGGGGCGCCGCCAATGTTTCCTTTGTGGATGGGCACGTCGAGACGCATCGATGGAAAGATCCGAGGACGCGGCCCGACGAGCCGAAGGACAAGCTGTTTGGCCATGGGAATTCGTCGCCAAGGAATCCAGACGTGCGTTGGATTCAGGAGCACGCCAGCACGCGCAGATAATTTTGCATCGAGGAATCCCGCCCGGTCTTGAGTTGGCGCGGTCCGCTCATTTTGGACTGCGGTGGCAAGCGCGAAAGCGCGCGACACCGCTTTGGCCAACTCCCAACGCATAGGATTTACCCACACGCACTGCCAAGGCCAAAGCGCCGTCGCCACTGCGTTCTGCCGGCGCATTCCATAACGCTGCGGATTCAGTCCGCTCATTTTGGACTGCGGTGGCAAGCGCGAAAGCGCG
>JBFMDG010000915.1:0-2526 GCA_040754135.1 Verrucomicrobiota bacterium | reverse complement strand
GCCTTGGCCGCACGCGGTGGTAAATCCAGTGCGTTGGGAGTTGGCCAAAGCGGTGTCGCGCTGGCGCTTTGCCACCGCAGTCCATAAATAAAGCGGCGGACTGCGTTTGCCGTGTTATGGAGTGCGCCGGCAGAACGAAGTGGCGACGGCGCTTTGGCCTTGGCCGCACGCGGTGGTAAATCCAGTGCGTTGGGAGTTGGCCAAAGCGGTGTCGCGCTTTCGCTTTGCCACCGCAGTCCATAAATAAGGCGGCGGACTGCGTTCGTCGTCTTATGGAGTGCGCCGGCAGAACGAAGTGGCGACGGCGCTTTGGCCTTGGCCGCCCGCGTCGGTAAATCCAGTGCGTTGGGAGCTGGCCAAAGCGGTGTCGCGCTTTCGCTTTGCCACCGCAGTCCATAAAGCGGCGGACTGCGTCCGCGAGACGCGTGTCAATAAATCCGCAGCGACCAACATTTTATTGCACCCATCAAACCAAAGAAGGCATCGTTGAACTCATGACATCGGAGCCGCCGAAAAATTTGCCGAGAGTGTTGTTCGTTTGCGTCGAGAATTCCTGTCGCAGTCAGATGGCCGAGGGTTTCGCCCGCATGCATGGGGCCGACGTGATGGAGGCGTTCAGTTCTGGCTCGCGTCCTTCCGGAATCGTGAATGCCCGCGCCATCGAATTCATGCAGGAACGGGGCTACGATCTTTCCCGGCACAGTTCCAAAGGTCTGAACGAGATTCCGCAAGAGGAGTACGCCTACGCCATTACCATGGGATGCGGGGATGAATGCCCTTTCGTGCGCGCGCAACATCGCGAAGACTGGCAATTACCCGATCCGAAACATCTGGCGCCGGAAGAATTCCGCCGGATTCGTGATTTGATCGAAACCAAGGTGAAGGAGTTGATTGCGCGGGTGAGCGCGGAGGCCAAATAGCCGCGCGGCCATTCGGAATTTTCGGCCGACCACTCTCCAGCCCGCCCGAAAATTGTTTGTTACAATTTGGTGACACCCCTTGCCTAAACATCTGGGTCTGATACGAAAGGGGCGGTTATGTTCTCACTACAACGCCTCCTCGGTAAGGAAGACAAGTTTTTCGATCTGCTGGAAGCCAGCGCCGAAGAATCACGCACCAGCGTTCACGCGCTTTACAAGTTCATCAAGAATCCCGACGAACTGAAGTCGCTCGACGAGTTTGTCACCTCGCGCCGCAAAGAAAAACGGATCACCGCCGAGATCAGTGAAGCGCTCTGCACGACCTTTGTGACCGCGCTCGAACGCGAGGACATCGAAGCCCTTTCGGTGGCGCTCTATAAAATTCCCAAGACCGTCGAGAAAATTGCCGAACGCATTCTTCTGGCGCCCAATCACCTTCACGGCGTGGATCTCACGCGCCAGGCGCAGATGATCGAAAAGGCCACTGACATCGTTCTGACGATGATCAAAGAATTGCGCAAAGGGGTGCACCTCGAACGGATCAAATCGCTCAATGACCAATTGCAAGCGGTGGAAGGCGAAGCGGACAAACTCGTTCTGGATTTGTTGCAGCAGCTCTATACAGGCCGCCACGAGCCGATCAAAGTGATCTTCCTCAAAGATCTTTTCGAACTGCTCGAAAAAGTCACCGACCGCTGCCGCGACGCCGGCAATGTGATCAACCACATTGTTCTGAAAAACTCCTGATTTCCCGCACGGGGCATGACTCTCATTATCACCGTCATTCTGGTGGCGCTCATTTTTGAGTACATCAATGGCTTTCACGACACCGCCAATTCGATTGCCACGGTGGTTTCCACCAAAGTCCTCACGCCGCGTCAGGCCATCGCGCTGGCCGCATTCACCAATCTGGTGGGCGCGATGTACGGAACCGCCGTCGCCAAAACAGTCGCCTCCGGCCTGGTCGATACCAAAATTGTCACGTCCGAAGTCCTCATCTGCGCCTTGCTCGGCGGCATCATTTGGAACCTGATCACCTGGTGGTTTGGCATGCCCTCGAGTTCGAGTCACGCGCTTATCGGCGGCCTTTGCGGTGGCGCTTTGGCGGCCGCGCAAAATAATTGGGACGTCATCATCTGGTCGCAACCCGCCGCGGATTTCTGGTGGAAAGGAAAAGGACTCCTTTGGAAAGTCATCGTGCCGATGGTCACGTCGCCGATTTGCGGATTGTTCATTGGTTTCGGGCTGATGGCATTGCTTTATCTCACTCTCCGAAAAGTGCGGCCCACGCTGATCAATCGCTTGTTCGGCAAGCTGCAAATGGTCAGCGCGGCCAGCATGGGATTCATGCACGGGACCAACGACGCCCAAAAAACCATGGGCATTATCGCGCTCGCGCTTGTTGCGGGCACGAACACCGGCGCGTTCGACAATTTGCCCTCCTGGCTTTCCTTTCTGCATACGCCAGAGCCTCCGGCGGGAAAGGAACTCGAGATCGCTCTCTGGATCAAAGTGGTCTGCGCCATCACCATGGCCGCCGGAACCGCTGCGGGCGGCTGGCGCATCATCAAAACACTCGGGCATAAAATGGTGAAGCTGCATCCAA
>JBFMDG010000914.1:0-2532 GCA_040754135.1 Verrucomicrobiota bacterium | reverse complement strand
GGTTTTGTCCGCAGGCCAATTGTATGACTCAATGGAATCCATCTGCGGGCCGGCGGCGAAAGTGACTGGAATCGACACTCGCCAGGACGCGCGGTGGGAGTTCACGCAGTTTTTTGGTGACAGTAGTGATCCCGATCCAAAGGCATATCGCCGCGGAATCCCGCACCTGCTGCGCCAGATGAATTCGGGACAGTTTGCCGGTCGAAATCTCGACGCGCTGGTGACGCGACTGAACTCGCCCGCCGATCGACCGGTCGAAGCGGTCGTGTCGGACCTGTTTCTGACAATTCTTTCACGAGAACCGACCGAGAGTGAAATTCGAGAGTCCAAGGCATACTTGAAACGTTGCGGCTCGTCAGCGGGCGGGCTTCGCGAATTGGCTTGGGTGTTGATGATGACGAGCGAGTTTTCGCTCAACCATTGAAGCTGAAAACGAAAGTCACAAAGAGAAACAAATTGCCTGAAAAACTTTCACGAGTCCGGGCCAATGATTTCGTTCGTAGTCGTTGTACTCTACTTTGTGTTTCGAACCAGGTATTCGGGTCGGAGTTCGGCTTGATTAATGGAGACTGAATATGCAATCGAAATTCAATCGGCGAACATTTCTGACCGCGGCGGCGGCAGGTGCCTCAGGCATATCCCTCAGCGGCTGGCTTGGCCGGCTCGCTGCGGCCGTTCCAGACGGGCCCAAGCCGAAGTCGTGCATTCTGCTTTGGATGGCTGGCGGTCCCAGTCACATTGATACATTCGATCCGAAACCTGAAGCGCCCGCAGAAATTCGTGGCGAATTCCAGGCTATCGAAACTTCCGTCTCCGGCATCCGCATTAGCGAGCATTTCCCGCGCGTGGCGAAGTTGATGCAGCACGCCGCCATTCTGCGCGGCATGAGCACATTGGAATCGGATCATAAACTGGCCACTTACCACCTTCACACCGGCTACCAGAATCGCGCGGGCGCTGTGGCCTTCCCGAGCCTGGGCGCAATCGTTGCCAAAGAACTGGGCCAGCGAGACGTCGCGCTGCCAAACTTCATCATGATCGGCCGAGGTCCGCCGGAGGCGTTGACCGCTGGATTCCTGGGGCCCGATCAACAACCGCTGACCGTCAACGATCCGATCCGTGGTCTCGACTTCATCGAGCCTGCCGGAGATCTCGCACAGTTCAGCCGTCAAATCGAGCTGCTGCACGGGTTCGATGAAGCATTTCATGCTCGCTATCAAAGTTCCGCCAGCGAAACACACCGCAAATCGATCGATCGGGCGGTGCGGCTGATGAATTCGCAACAGAAACAAGCTTTCGATCTTTCGCGTGAGCCGGATTCCATCCGCGAGATGTATGGTCCGCCGCCGTCGCCGCCGGTGCGCAGTGCCGGCGGCAAGATGAGCGGAGGCGGCGATCGTCCTGGCAGCTTCGGCCAAGGATGCCTGATGGCCCGGCGATTGATTGAAGCCGGCGTGCCGTTCGTGGAAGTGGTCCTGGGTGATGGTGTGGGCTGGGACACGCATCGCGACAACTTCCCTCGAGTTCGCGCGCTGTCGCTCGAGTGCGATGCCGCCATGGCCGCGCTGATCACGGATCTGAAAAGCCGCGGGCTGCTCGATTCAACGCTGATTGTTTGGATGGGAGAGTTCGGGCGGACACCGCAATGCACCGGCGGCGGGCGCAATCACTGGTCGAGGGCCTGGAGCACGGTTTTAATCGGCGGGGGCATTCGAGGGGGTCAGGTCGTGGGTCGCACTGACCGCGACGGCGCCGCAGTTGTCGATCGTCCCATCAGCGTTCCCGATTTTCTGGCGACCATCTGCACGATTTTGGGCATGGACTACAAACGGAAAAACCACCCGCCCGGAGTGGGCCGGCCGATTCCCATCGTGGATACGAGCAAAGAGGTCAAGCTGCTGACGGAGTTGCTATAAAAGAGAATATCGGAGCCTGGCGGAAGCCGGTAAATTCGGAATTGCCTGGGGCGTCTTGTCGCCGGAAACTGCCCCCGGATTTGATTTTGAGTTCTAACCTGTGCAAAACCTATCCAAAGCGCAGAAGCGAAAACTGAGAGAGCAGTCCATGCTCGTCCACGAGGAAGAACTGCGCCGCGCGCTTCTGCCCTTGGCAGAGCAGTTCGATCTTTGGCGGCAAAACAAGATTGGCAGCGGCGAATTAGCGCTCGTCATCCGCGACTGGGACCGAGGGCCGCAAAAGGACTTGTTCCAAAAATACAACAACGGGATTCCGGAGATGAACGTAGCCTATGCGATCGTCACGGGCATTCTCGACGAGCGCAAAGTGGATCCCGAGTTGTTGCAGGTGCTGCAGAGACACATCGCGTTTTATCAGGAACAATTCCACACACCGCCGGAAAAGGAATCGTCTTCACCCACACCCGAATAGCCGCCGGCCTCGATTAAAAAAGGGGCGCACTTTTATGCGGAGGCCAGACTCAACTTTCCGCTTGCAATGGTGTGGAAACCACACTAACAATTGAACGTGTAAATAGAACACTTAGATTGATGGGTGATGCCTGACGAAACCACT
>JBFMDG010000913.1:0-2533 GCA_040754135.1 Verrucomicrobiota bacterium | reverse complement strand
CGAGCATTGGGAACAGGAGCACCGCTGCTGGCAGGCGCTCACCGATCGCGCGCCGCATGTGTATGAGCATTGGCATGCCCGCTCGATTGTGGCCATTCAGAGCGGCAACACAAACGATCATTTTGTTTGCCGGCGTGAACTGCTCAAGCGATTCGGCAATGCGACGGACAATCGCACGCGGGAGGCCGTTTTGGCCACGTGGCACTTGCTGCCCGGAAAGAGCAGCCCTGAAGAAACGGCCCAGGTCGAAGCGCTTTACCAATCCCTCAGCGAGGTGGCCGAAAGGGATGACCGCCCCATGATGATGCGCGCGCACAATCGAGG
Organism: Verrucomicrobiota bacterium; assembly: GCA_040754135.1. Lineage (GTDB taxonomy): Bacteria > Verrucomicrobiota > Verrucomicrobiia > Limisphaerales > SIBE01 > JBFMDG01. Next base: position 2,209 of record JBFMDG010000913.1, on the reverse strand, counting down.
CACATTGGCGTTGATGGATCTGCGCCGGGGCCAATACGCCGAGGCCTTGGATCACTTGACGAAAGCCAACCTCGATCGGCAGCCGCCGAACGAACTTCAGGCTGTGCGCGGGCGGATTGTGCAAAGCCTCGCGTATGCAGGTCTGGGGGAGCTCGATAAAGCGAGCGAGATCGTATTAAGTCAGAGTAGGAGGATTTCGATTGGCCGAGCGTATCTTTGGTTTTTTCATGACCTGTCGAGATTGCGATGTCTCTGGGAGCAAGGGGCTCAAGCCACATTCCGGCTTTCCGCGGAACGACTCGGCTTGCGGCATCCCACGACCACTGCACTGCTCGAAACCCTTTGCCAATTTTCCGAAACGCAAAGAAAAACCGAGGCCATCGAGCCATTCGTGCTGGAGACGGTCCAGGCTTTTGCAAAGAATCCCGCGCAATCTCCTGCGGATTGGCAGTCTTTGAACACTGTTTTGAATGCGATGAAACATTTCGAAAGCCGTAACCGGCTTTTGGCGCCGCTACGAGATATCCTCCCCCAAGACCCGTCCGAGACCAACCAACTCGCCGTCGCCGCCGCCTTCTATTCACTGGCTGCGGATTGGCCATCGGCTCACCGCATTTTACGCAATGCCACACGGGAATTGCCCATGGATCCGTTACGATGGCATCATCGTTCGGCAATGGCCATCGCTTGCGGCGACATTGAGGATCACGTGGAAGCGGCGCAGGAAATCTTAAATCGGTTTTCCGATTCCGATGATCGGTTCACCCTCAGTCTCGTGATGAAGACGGCTTGCCTGGTTGAACAAGACTGGCCGCCTGAGCGTGTGCGACAAATCCTTCAAGTGCATGATCGACTAGAAACGAAAAATGAAGATCTCGCTCCCGAAGCAGAACTTTGGGACTCGGTTAACATGGCCCTGGCAGACACGCGTCTCAAAAAATTTACTAAAGCTCTCGATCACCTGAAGAAAATGGACAACTTCGATCCCGTCGAAGTGGCGATGCCGCGGGCTTTGGGCCTATCCGTTGCCGCGCTCTGCTATGCTCATCAAGGCGAGTGGGACAAAGCGTCCAACGCGCTTGTCTTGTCCGATGAAGCCATTGGCCGCGCATTACCTTCCAAGCGCTACTTTGACGATGTTTGTCGTCGTGATTTTTTGATCAAGGAAGCGCGCCAAATCATAGCGCGCTCGAAACCGCTCGGGAAACAACTGACAAAGGAGAACTCGACCAAAACGCCCTGATCTGGTAGAGCGGATGTTGGAAATGAACGAAGGTTCGTTAATCGACAAATTCCAACGGATCGAGGAGCGCTGGCGGCCTAAAGTGGTGGCGCAAGTCAATGGTCAAGAACTCAAGCTGGTAAAGCTTCAGGGGGTTTTTCCCTGGCATCATCACGAACGCGAGGATGAGTTGTTTCTGGTCTGGCGAGGCGAAATGGTCATCGAATTTCGCGACCGACGCGTGAGTTTGCGCGCCGGCGATTTTTGTGTTGTGCCTCGAGGAATCGAGCACCGCACGATGGCCGAACACGAGGCGGAGGTGTTGATCTTCGAGCCTGCGCAAACGCGCAACACGGGCAACATTGTGGATCCAGATTTCACGGCGCCGAATGATGCGGTGATATGACCTCGTCACCAACTCGCACTCATTTGTGGCAACCACGCCTTGCCTGCGATCAGGATATCCCTGGCTTGGAAATGCTCATCCCGCTTTCGGTTCGCGCGCTTCAAGCCTCTTGGTATTCTCCAGCGCAAATGGAAGCCGCCTTGGGCCCGGTTTTCGGTGTGGACCGCCAACTGATTGGCGATGGAACTTATTTCGTGGTCGAAGATGCGGGACAAATTGTCGGCTGCGGCGGCTGGAGTAAACGGCGATCTCTTTACGGGAGCGATGACGGTCGGCTTGGGCCGGATCCGGAACTGAATCCGGCACACGACGCGGCACGCGTGCGCGCGTTTTTCGTGCATCCGCTGTGGGCGCGGCGCGGGATTGGTTCGAGCATCATGCGATGCTGTGAGCGCGCCATCATCGAAGCGGGTTACGCTCGGGTGGACATTGTGGCGACGCTCGTTGGCGAACCGCTATACGCTGCGTTCGGTTACCAAATCATCGAGCGTTACAATATTGAATTGCGTGACGGACTTACGCTGCCCGTGGTGCGCATGACCAAGTCGATTGTTTATGATCGAGGCCACGCCAAGCAATGA
>JBFMDG010000912.1:0-2535 GCA_040754135.1 Verrucomicrobiota bacterium | reverse complement strand
CCCAGCACCACCACTCCCACCACCGCCGCCCAGGATAACCCGACGCGCCATTTGATTTTTGGGCCGGCCAGCCGGTGGAGAATGTACAGCCACACCGCCAGCAACGGCGTGATTACATGCGCCCAATACGAAACCGAACGCACGGTCGGATCTTTAATCTCGAAAAAATCGAGCCGCGTCAAAGCCACCCCGGAAAAGAGCAGCACGAGACTGACGGCAAAGAGCGCGTAACCGACCATGACGGCGCGGCGATTGGGCCGGTTCCAGGCGTTTTTAATGTGGAAAATGCCGAAGAGGATGAACGGCACGACCAGCAACAACCCCAGAACGAGGTGCGCCAGAAACATGTACTGATAAAAATAATTCTGGTAAGTCAATCCGCTGGCCGCTTCCAGAACCGTGATGCTGAGAAGGTAAGCGGAATTGGCGCCCAGGATGGCCACCAGCCCAAACACCACGAACAAAAGAATTCGCAATCGCGGACCGACGGCGCGGACATATTTCCGTTTCGGCGGCGGGGTGCTTTCGGATGTCATGGAAGCTCCATTTTACGGCAAGGCTTTCATCGGTCAATGGTTTGGCGCAACCGTGGCAACAGTTCCAATAATTCCAACAGTGCTCGCTCGGGTTTCTCCGAGTTTACCCGAATCAAATCGCAATGCCGTTCTCGTGGGGTGAAATGGTGTCGCGCAGGGACGAACGCCGCATTCCCATGGGTGAGCCGGGCCAATCATGGGATCGACCGCGTTTTTCCGTGTCTTCGCCGAACACCACCGTTATTTTCGCGGACATGATTGGCGCCGTTGCGAAGTTTGTTGAACCGTTGTTTTATCCCATCGGATTCGTCTGGCTCATCCTGACGATTGCCGCCATCCGGTACGCCATGAAGAAGCAGCGCGGACCGGCCTGGCTTTGCGCAAGCCTCTCCGCATTCCTGATCGTGGTCGGCAGCACCCGTCTTCCCGCGCTCCTCCTGGCCAGCCTGGAAAAACCGTTCGTGCGGCCTTCCCTCGACTCCGTCCCCACTTGCGACGCCGTCGTCATGCTCGGCGGCACGTTAACACCTTCCCAACGGGATCCGTTTGGATTCGATCTCGCCGATGCCTCGGATCGCGCCGTGACTGCCCTGGAACTGGTGCGATTGAAGAAGGCGCCCGTTTTGATTTTGGGCGGCGGCGGCGATGTGGCCAACCCGACCGTGTCCATCGAAGCCCAACTCCTGCAAAAATGGATCGCTGCCTGGAACCTCGTGGCGCCACAATTCATCACACTCAACGCTTCGGCCAATACCTTTGAGGAAGCGCGCCAGGTCAAAGCCCTCATGAAAGAAAAGAATTGGACCAAAATCATTCTCGTGACTTCGGCCGGCCACATGCGGCGCGCCGAGGCAAGTTTCAAAAAGTTCGAGATTCCAGTCGAACCAGTCGCCTGCGATTTCGTCGGAATGAGCCGGCTCGAATGGAAACGCCCGTTCAACCCTTTCCCGGAAATTGACGGTTTCAAAATCCTCAAGCTCTATCTGCACGAGAAGTTGGGCTGGTTTTATTATCGATGGCGCGATTGGGTTTAGTGCCGCCTCCTGTCCGGATCGCCGGTCGCAGACCTGCGCCCGCAATTGCGCCTTCCTCATGCTCCCGCGAGCAATTTCCGCCGTGCAATTGTCTTGTCAGGTTCTCACCACGCTTTCCATACTGATCGTTGCTTGCAAATGACCAAATCGGATTCAACTCGCACCGAAGCGCCCGCGGCGTTATTGACGGTGGCCATTTGCACGCGGAATCGCGTCGGATTCCTGGCCAAAGCCGTTGCGAGCTTGCTCGATCAATGCGGGTGTTCCGTGCCGGTGCTCATCATCGACAACGCCTCGACCGATGCCACACCTGCGATGGCGCGCGACCTGGCCGCAAAACATGACTTCATTCAGGTTTACCGCGAAAATGAACTTGGCTTGAGCGCCGCCCGCAATGCTGCCCTGGCCACGGCGTCGTCCGAGTTTGTGATTTTTCTCGACGATGATGCCACAGCCGGCCCGGGTTGGATCGATGCCTATGCGAAGTTTCTCAATGGCTGCGCGGCGAACGTTGCGGCCGCCGGCGGTCCGGTCAAACCCGTTTTTGAAAAACCGTGCCCGGCATGGTGCGACACGAAATCTCTCACGCTCGAGCTCGGGTCCACGCCATTTCGCTTCGAGAGCGGCGGACCCTGGGGTGGAAACCTGGCCCTGCGGCGCGCCACTGCCCTCAAAGTGGGTGGCTTCAACCCGAAACTCGGCCGCAAGGGAAATCAGCTCGGCGCTCATGAAGAGACGGAGTTGTTCGATCGCCTGCGCACTGACGGCCAGGAAATCTGGTGGCTGCCCGATCCCGGCATCGACCACTTCATCGGCGCGGAAAAACTTCGGTTGTGCTGGCAATTGCGTTGCGAGTTCACTCAGGGACGCTCGACAGCGGTGACGCGTCTGGCCAAACGACCCGGCGCATGGGAGCGCGGCGCGTATGCCACCGCGCGGCTGTTCGCGGCGCCGTGGCATCTGCT
>JBFMDG010000911.1:0-2540 GCA_040754135.1 Verrucomicrobiota bacterium | reverse complement strand
GCGCGGCAGCGCTTCTCCGGACCGGCCCAAAACCGTGAAATACAGGTTGCCTGTGCGAAAGATTTGCAAAGGGGAATTCTCGATGAGCACGGTCACGTGCCCAGGATCGTTGAATTTCAACTCCCTCGCATATTGCGATATTCGGCCATACATCTGCGGAACGAACGCTGCGACGGTTTCGCCATTCAAGTTCGGCGGCAAAGCGCTGGCGACCAGCAAGCCATCGGTCGTGGCCAGGAGCGCGCCCGCCAATCCTCTCAAATTGGCCGTGTGCTGAACAATTTCGTTGGGACTCCAGTCGCGCTTGGATGCGATGCCAAAAATCTCGCCGTAATCCAGAACAGGCATCCGAACCGCCGATGGTTGCGCGGCCGGTGTGGATTGCGGAGCGGAAGGCGGAGGTGTTGTTGGAGCGGTTTGAAGGGGAGCTGCGGCCGCCGTTGGCATCGGCTGGACCGGCTCGGCCGGAGCAACGGCGAGGGCTTCAACCTTCGGCGATGGTGCCGGCACGCTCGACGGCGCCGGGCTTTCGACGATGGTTTGCGCTTTGGCTTCTTGAGGTGCGGAAATGGTTGCTTGTTCTTTTTCTTCCGCAACTGCGCTCGCCTCGCTTTGCTGAATCTCTTCTTCCGCTGGCCGAGCTTTAGGCGAAAAAAGCGCCGGGATATTTTCAGATACCACCACCTTCCTGGCAAGCGGCGCCGGTTTGCGGCGCGCCAAAAATAAAGGCGCGATCGCCGCAAGCGGCAACTCGACCATTGTGTTCTCTGGAAATTTGCTCGCGCCCAAAGAGGGCCGAATCCAGGATTGGATCGTCGCCCATGGAAATTGAATGCGGCCGCGACGAAGTCCCGCTTCGAGTTGATCCATGGGGATGAAAAGCGAAGCATCCCCAATATTTGAAAGTGCGTTTTGTAAATCGGGCGGCCAGGCGTTTCGCACCGCGCTCACCGCCACGCACAATTCGTCGGATGATTTTTCTTCGCGCGCGGCGGTGGTCTCATCGCGATGGAGTGGAACCGTTGCTGCAACCGGCTTTAAAGCGTCTGCGCTTTGCAAAGCGGGGCTGGTGGTGGCGGTCGCGGGCAGGGGCGGCTGTGGTTCGATTGCAGTTGGGCGAGCGAGCGGAATTGCAGAAGAGGATTTGTTTTCGTTTTCGCGCGCGGTGACCACGAGACCGGTTTTGTCTGCATCGCTTTTTTCACTCAATGCGCTGGCGATCGGCGCTGGTGAGGCAGGCGGTGACGCAGGTTCCGGAGTGCGATAACCCGGTGCACTGAGGGGCGATTTGCCCAGTGGTCCAAACAACGGCGCGATTTCGTCGGAGATATTGACGCGTTTTTGTTCCGTTCGCCGCGGGAGTTGCGCAGGCTTGAGGCGCGGGAGAATCTCTGACAATGGCAGATCGATCAACGTTTGGTTCTGATCAGCCGTGTCCGAAAAGACCGAGGGTGGGGCCGCTTGTTTCAATTCGCCCAAGGAGATTCGGACTCGGCCATTTGCCAGTTGTTCTAAAACTGATTTCAACGGAATGGCGACGGTGGCGTTCGATCCAGGGGCTTTGGCAATGTGCGCTTTCAACTCCGCCGGTAAACGCTGGACGATCGGTTTGAGCGGCAGCTCTAAAGTATCTCCGTCCGGGCGCTTGTTTGCAGGAAGAGCAGAAGCTGCGGAATGCGCGCTCGGCTCACTGGGCTGCGGGGAGGCCGTGGATGATTTTGGGACACGGTCTTCTGAAGGACCGAACAACTTTTTCAAAAACGTGAACATCGGACAGGCGCGGGCAGCGTTGCAGAAAGCAAGCCAGTCGTCGACCCAATTTGCAATCGTTGCCCCGCGAATAATCGTGCGCAATCGTGAATCCTCTGCGAACCGCTCCGAGTGACATCTTCATCCTGCATGCATTTCCTCACGACTAAAGCTGCGGCAAACGGACGCGCGCGTATCGAGACCAAGTGCGCATCGGAGCGCAGCGGCGATCGCGGTTTTCAGGATTTTCAGGAGCGCGGCTTGCAATTTTCCGGTGAGCAGGTTCTACTGGCAGAAAACAAGCTTGGCACAATCTGTATGCCCTCGCGTCACAAGCTTCTCCTTTTGGATGATGATCAGGATGTGGTGGAACTTTACCGCGAAATCCTTTCGCAACTTCCAAGTCAACCGGAAATCCATACCGCGACTTCGGGCGCACGCGCCATCAGCCTGCTCGAATCCGAACCGTTCACGCTCTTGCTCTCGGATTTGAAGATGCCGAAAATGGATGGACTGCAGGTGCTGACCATCGTCCGGCGCAAATTTCCGCATCTCCGCACCGCGGTCATGACCTCGGGCGTGGACGAACAATTTCGCGCGCGCGCCTACGCGCTCGGCGTCGATCTGTTCCTCGAAAAACCAAACACGAGCAAAGAAATCTCCTTTTTCCTCGATTGCATCGAGTCGTTGCTCGGACGCGAGCAGGCCGGCGGCTTTCGCGGTGTGCAAAGCAAAAGTCTGGTTGACATCATCCAGCTCGAATGCCTTTCGGGCAGTTCATCCGTCCTGCG
>JBFMDG010000910.1:0-2544 GCA_040754135.1 Verrucomicrobiota bacterium | reverse complement strand
CTGTTGAAATGGCTCTCGCCACAAATGGCCGGTCCAAAAATCTGGCCGGAAGCGCCGCAATTTCTCGGTCCGAATGACGCCTGGTACGTGCCCGGGACGCGCGATGGCCGCAATTAGAACGCCGCTCAACCAAATGAGATTCACGCTCTTATTGATTTTCGCAGGGCTGGTTTTTGCCTCACCAACGGGATGCAGCTCGAAGGAGGATTCCTCCATCAATGCGCCCGAAGCTGCGTCTGCTGCGGAAAATGCGGCCGATCCATCTGCTCCCTCCGCGGCGCAGAGCCAATCAACGACCGCAGCCATTTCAGCGGCGCAAAATTCATTGAAATCCGGGGCGATTGATGAAGCGGCGGCGCAGTTGGCGCAAATGCAGGTGCAGGGCTCGGTCTTCAATACGCAACAAGCCAAAGATTATCGGCAGGCGCTTTCTGAAGCTTACGATCGCGCGATCGAAGCCGCTCAACGCGGCGATCCTCGAGGGCAAGCCGCGCTCCAATTGCTGCGGGCCGCGTCGCCAAAATAGTCATTGAAACGCGCCGGAAAGCCGCACGGTTCGATGGCCAACTCCTTTTTGCAGGAGACGCAGGAGAAAACTCCTTTTCGAAATCCCCTTCGTTTCTGGGAACCTTAATCCTCGTTCCGGAACGGTCCTTAGTTCCATGCTTCAACTCTTCGATTCTTCGGTCAACAAAAGCCACTAAACGATTGCCTCGTGGAGATCGATTGTTACTCTCCCATGCGCGATCTGCGCGATGAAGAATATCGTTTTTTTCGACCTCGAAACTCAAAAATCAGCCGATGAAGTCGGAGGCTGGAATAATATCCGCGACATGCGCATGAGCGTGGGGGTGACCTTCAGCACCGCGCGAGGCGATTACAGGATTTACGCTGAAAACCAGGTCAACGATCTCGTCACGGAATTGTTCCGGGCCGATTTAGTGGTCGGATTCAACAATCTGCGGTTTGATTATGAAGTATTGCATGGCTACACCATCGTCGATTTACGCCAGGTGCCGACGCTCGACATGATGTTGGAGTTGCAAAAGGTGATCAGCCATCGGCTCTCCCTCGATGCGATCGCGGTCTCGACGCTTGGGGTTGAAAAAACGGCCGAAGGGATGCAGGCCATTCACTGGTTCCGTCAAGGGCGGCTCCTCGAGATCGCCGAGTATTGCTGTTACGACGTGAAAATCACCCGATTGCTCTACGAGTATGGCGCCGCGCATAAACAGCTCTATTACCGGAATCGTTTCGGCAACAAATTGAGCGTTCCAGTCTCGTGGTGATTTGCGGGCGGGGCGGACCGGGGCGTGCGCCGCAGCTATTTTTTTCCAACGGCGGCGGTGGTTTTGCGCAACCGGTTGGAAAGTTCCATGGCGATATTGCGCATGACGACCATGCCCAGATGAGGCTCGCGTTGGGTGAGGCCATTGAAGCTGGATCGTTGGATGACCAGAAGGATGCTCGGTTGACTGGCCACAGCTTGGGCTGTCCGCGCGGCGCCATCCAGGAAAGCCAATTCACCGAAAATCTGGCCATTGCCAAAAGAGGCGAGCGGTTTGGAATGCTCGTCCAACAAAATGTCGATCTGGCCGCGCATCACCACATAGGCCTCGTTGCCCGAATCGCCCTTGGCAAAAATCTTTTCACCAGGCCGGAAAAGTTTTTGCGTAAACAAACGCGCCATCTTGCGCAACTCGCCGTCGCCGAGCCCATCGAAAATCGGCAGGCCCCGCAGCAAATTGATAATGGCAATCCCCACCTTCTGATCTTGAAAATTGTGATCGATGATTTCGACAATGCGGCGGGACTGGGCGGTGAACGTGTAGTTCTCCAGTGAATAGACCATGTTCAATTTGATCATCTTCACCACGTCCGCCTGCTTGTCGTCGCGGCTGAAAACAGCCGGTAAATAGGCGATGGGAACGAAGCCGAGCTGCTCCGCGCTTTTCAGGAGACGCGGCGCCGTCATTAGAATATCCACTTCCACGTAAACCGCCGAATGCTGTTCCTGCGCCAGCTTAACCGCATGACGAAAAAGTGCGCCCATCGAGAGATCATCGATGGCGAAGGAATTGACGAAGCGGACGCACCGGTCGTAGGGATCGAAGTAATAAGCCAGGCCAGCGGTGACGTTGCCCTCTCGCACCGCGAGCAATGCTTTTAAAGGCGAATCCGAGGCGGTTCTCATGTAGCCCAGACCCAGATTGAAAACGCCGGAGATTTCAACAGGCGGATTGGCCGATTGTGATTTCAAACGCCAGGTTTCGAAATCCTCAATCGAAGCATCCTGGCTTTTCAACTCGGTCTGGAGCGGGTAGCCCACCGCTCCGTCGCGCACTGACACCGGGTCGGGGATGTTTAGCGCCTGAAGAATGGCGGAGGCCAGTTCCTGGATTTGCGGCAGCGATTCGGAAATGGGCAATCGCGCTCCCAGATGATTGCTGCCGGTCCAGAGGTAAAAGAGTCCCCCTTCCCGCACGCGAGCCATGTGCTTGAAAGGTTGAAAGCCAACACAAGTGAATCCCAGCTTTTCCAGCA
>JBFMDG010000909.1:0-2544 GCA_040754135.1 Verrucomicrobiota bacterium | reverse complement strand
CACGCGTGCTCGCCTCAAACCTCGGGTAGGTGTCGCTCACGCGACACCCTGGCTCCGTCACCGTCGCCCCCCACGGGTTCACGCAGGGAAAACCGGGGCCCAATGTCTATTAGACTGACCATTGTCCTTTAAGGGTTCGCCTCCGGCGTGGACGGTTACCTCGCCGAAGACTTGTGAGCTTTTCGTCTCCGGGCGCACCCCTTTTACCCCCGCGCCCTTCGGCTCAAACATCCAAGACTTCGGTTTGGTGGTATTCGCAGGCGAGCCAGGAAGCCGAATCGTCCCGATTGGTTCCCTCGCTCGCACCGACTGCGAATGCAGAGCGAAGGTGACGGCCACGTCACCGTTGCCAGGGCGAATTTCGGCTTGGCGGCCGAGACGGGTTAACGACCCCGTGACCGCTTACGCGGCATTCGCCCACACAAGCGACGTTTCCTGTTCTCTTTGGACGATTTCTTGAAGTCCCGCTCAGGGAGATTATTTTTAATCTTCACCTGACCTGTAAACGCCGTTCAGTTTTACGAAATGGGTGAAAAACAAAAAAGCGATGTCCTTTTACGCAATATGTTCTGTCAGAGGGTTTAAACTGCCCTCTCCAATCGCTGGCTACGGAAACAATGGCCTCGGAAACTAAAAACTTTCTTGACCTTGTCCATTTTTTTGGCCACAAATGAGGAAGAAAAAACGGACAAGCACGCATGAGCGCAGAATTAAAGGTCAACGAAATCGAGGTCGTCAACCGGCTGGCGGACCTGTTAGGCGTCACGAAGGAACAAATAATTGAAGTGGTCTATGCCGGTGCGGCAGGCCGGGCCGAGTGCACAAGCCATCACCCGTCCTCCATGGCCGGCATGAGGTGCTGGGGAGATGCGACCCGTGCCTTGCGCGACCTGCTTGTGCCTTTGGGTTGGAGAATTGACAATACCGACAACATTCCTTCTGTGGTGCACCCGGGCACCAACATCAAAGTCGCCGTCTGCAATTCCGACAGCGACACTGGCTACCAGTACGGACATCCCCAGCCAATCAGGGAAAAAGGCGATGGGACGAAGCGAGCTGTTTTTCCGAATCAGGACGTCATGGTGCAGATCTTGGCCGAAGGCCTGAACCAAAATCAGCCGATCACCAAGTCTAGCTTTTGGTATCTGTGTATTCACTGCGGCAAGGATGTGGATGGCAATGATACGGTTCGGGCCGAACTGCTATGTCCTGTTCTCGATGAAGAAGGCCTGTTCAAAGATTTTCAAGAGCGGATCGCCATAATCGGTCCCAATGACAATTCAAGCGCTGTCCCGGTCGAACAACAAAGCCCTGAAGGTCCTGATAGTGACTCTGGTTTCGAGATCAACGTAACTCGGAAACAAGCTTAGTCGTGTGAAGTTCAATCCGGCCAGGCTCGGCATCGCTCGGAAACGGCGAATGCTGAATAAGACGACGTTGGCAAGTCAGATCGGCGTCGACTTGAGAACCATCGTTAGGTGGGAACACTGCCAATCTGCACCAACGGATGAGAATCTGCGAGCGCTTGTAAGCACGCTCGGTTTCCCGCAATCATTCTTTTTCGCTCCGGAGGTTGACGAGCCATTGTCCGAACACATTAGTTTCAGGAGTCAAAAATCCATGACTGCCGCGGAGAGGGAGGCGTCTCTGGCGGCCGGCCAAATCGCCTTTTTGATTTCGGATTGGGTGACCGAGCGATTTAACCTTCCGGAGCCAAAGTTGCCTGACCTCCGTCATTTCAAACCCGAAGAAGCAGCCCGGATGCTCAGGCATGAGTGGGGCTTGGGGGAGAAGCCCATTGGCAACATGATTCAATTGTTGGAAGCGAAGGGCGTGAGGGTTTTTTCGCTCGCGGAAAACACCGCTCACGTCAATGCCTACTCGCTTTGGCGGCGAAACGTTCCATACGTTTTCCTGAACACTTTCAAAAGCGCAGAGTGCAGCCGCTTCGATGCCGCACACGAACTTGGCCATCTCGTGTTACACCAGGATGGCGCGGTTACAGGGCGGGCAGCAGAAGACCAAGCTAACCATTTTGCGTCGGCGTTTCTCATGCCTGAGGTCGATCTCCGGTCTGCCTTACCCGTAATCCACGACCTGAAACAGCTCATGACGGCCAAGAAGCGGTGGCGCGTGTCGTTGGCGGCTTTGAATTATCGCGTTCACAGAATTGGTCTCATTAGCGAATGGAGGAATCGCGATTTCTGCATCGCCATCGCCAAGCACGGCTACAATGTAAGCGAACCGTGTCCAATCGAACGTGAAAGATCCGTTGTTTGGGAAAAGGTTCTTAAGGCGCTTTGGGCTGAAAAGACCACGCAGGTTGATGTTGCGGAGCAACTGTTTCTGCCCGTGTCGGAGGTGGCGGACTTGCTTTTTGGCGTTTTGACATTCAACCCACCAGAACCGGGTAAATCCGGTTCCTCGCTAGTTTCGGTGGCCGAGTAGAGTAGGTATATTGAGTTTGCCGGCGACGAAGTAGAGCATGGCAATCATGTATTGGCTGCTGCGATAGCCGCGGGCCTTTCGCTTCACCGCGCTAAA
>JBFMDG010000908.1:0-2565 GCA_040754135.1 Verrucomicrobiota bacterium | reverse complement strand
ATTCGTTCTGCCAGCGCACTCCATAATGCGGCGGTTTGCAACGCCACCAAACGCGCTCCGCCATCCACCCACTTTTTGGACTGCGGTGGCAAAGCGTTAGCGCGACACCGCTTTGGCCCATTCCATACGCGCCGGAAAACCCACCGCACGCCGGCGCGGCCAAAGCGCTGTCGTCACTTCGTTCTGCCAGCGCACTCCATAATGCGGCGGTTTGCAACGCCACCAAACGCGCTCCGTCGCCCACCACTTTTGGACTGCGGTGGCAAAGCGTTAGCGCGACACCGCTTTGGCCATCTCCATACGCGTCGGACAATCCACCGCACGCCGGCGCGGCCAAAGCGCTGTCGCCACTTCGTTCTGCCAGCGCACTCCATAATGCGGCGCTTTGCAGCGCCTCTTGGCGGGCGTTTACAATTGCGGTGGATCCGGATACAACGTCGGCGTGCATGCTATTCACCACTTTCTTCTCTTCGCAGCCATCAGTTCAGTCTGGGTTACGACCGTTCATGCGCGACCGCTGTCGTTGTTGCCGGAAAACCCGCATTATTTCCTTTTTCGCGGTGAACCGACGGTTTTGATCACGTCGGGCGAACATTACGGAGCGGTGCTGAACCTTGATTTTGATTATGTGCGGTATTTCAAAGAGCTGAAATCCAAACGGCTGAACCTGACGCGCACGTTTACTGGCGCTTACGTGGAACCGCTGGGCGCGTTTAATATCGCGAGCAACACGCTCGCGCCTGCTTCAGGACGCTTCATTTGCCCGTGGGCACGGAGCGATCTACCCGGTTATGCCCATGGCGGAAACAAGTTCGATCTGACGCGCTGGGATGAGAATTATTTCCGCCGCCTCAAGGATTTCATGAAGCAAGCCGATCGCCATGGCGTTGTCGTGGAAATGAATCTCTTCTGCCCTTTTTACGAAGAATCGCAATGGAAACTGAGTCCGCAAAACGCCGCCAATAATATCAATGGCCTTGGCCAAGTTGCGCGCACCAATGTTTATACACTCGACCGTCACGGGGGGCTGCTGGCGGTTCACGAAGCCATGGTGCGGAAAATTGTTACGGAGCTCAACGGCTTCGACAATCTTTATTACGAGATTTGCAACGAGCCTTATTTTGGCGGGGTGACCATGGCGTGGCAGCACCGCATTGCGGATGTGATTGTGGAGACGGAACGGAATCTCCCGAAAAAGCATTTGATCTCGCAGAACATCGCCAACGGATCGGCCAAAATCGAGAATCCTCATCCGGCCATTTCGATTTTCAATTTTCATTACGCCGCGCCCCCCGATGCCGTCGCGGTCAATTACCACTTGAACAAAGTCATTGGCGACAACGAGACCGGTTTTCGCGGAACGAACGACCTCGCTTATCGTGTTGAAGGCTGGAATTTCATTTTGGCTGGCGGCGGCCTTTACAACAATCTCGATTACTCCTTCGTGGCCGGACATGAAGACGGCACCTTCGTTTACCCGGCGAGTCAGCCTGGCGGAGGCAATCCGGTTTTTCGCAATCAGCTCAAAGCGCTCCGCCAATTCATTGAAGGTGTGCCATTCTGGAAAATGCAGCCGGACGCTTCTGTCGTCACCGGTGGAGTTCCGGATGGCGCCACGGCACGCGCGCTGGCGCAGGCAGGGAAGGCTTACGCCATTTACGTGTCGCCTGCGCCCGAGGTCAAAGACCAGTTTTCCGTGCGCTGGACCGGACGGATTGAACCGGCCATTTCCGATTCATTCACTTTCCACACCCTCTCGAATGATGGAGTCCGTCTCTGGATTGACAACCAGCTGGTGGTGGACAACTGGACCGATCATTCGGCGCGCGAGGATCAAGGCGCGATCACGCTGCAAGCCGGGCGCAAATATGCGCTCAAGCTCGAATATTATCAGGCGGGCGGCGGCGCCACGATGAAACTTTTCTGGTCCAGCCCGAAGCAGAAGAAAGAAATCATCCCCAGCCAGCGCTTCTCATTGCCCGACGAGGATTCGCCTGGCTTGAAAGGCAGCTATTACGCCGGGAAGAATTTCGATCGTTTGCTGAAGACGCGCGTGGATCCGCGCATTGATTTCGATTGGTCCAGCCGAAGTCCATTACCGACACCGCCGCCCGGAACCGCGCAGACGATCGCATTATCGGTGCAATTGCCGGCTGGATCGTATGAAGCCGCGTGGCTCAATCCGCTGACCGGAAATTTTGACAAGAAAGAAGCGTTCAAACATGACGGCGGCAATCGCACGCTCCATTCGCCGCCTTACCAGGAAGACATCGCATTAAGAATTCGGGCGCGGTAATGCGTCCGATTTCGTGGGAGGCAGCTGAAAAACTTCCGGCAGAGAAAAGCACTCGTCCCGCTTTACGCTGCCGAACAGTCCGCCGCCTGTTGCATCGAGCGGCTGCGCTGCGATGCTTCCAAAGCTACAGCGGCAACGGGCTCATCTTCAATTCTCGAACCAGAAAAGCGAATCGATCCGCGGTTTCCTCGATCACTTTCGACGTCGGTTTGCCAGCGCCATGGCCCGCTTTCGTTTCGATCCGGATCAACACCGGTTTGGAGCCGGCG
>JBFMDG010000907.1:0-2574 GCA_040754135.1 Verrucomicrobiota bacterium | reverse complement strand
AGTTTCTCAAGAAACATTACGAAAAGGTTTTGCTGAGCGTGGTCTTGCTCGGCCTGGCTGTTGCCGCCGCTTTGTTGCCCTTGCAAGCCTCCCGCATCCGGGGCGAACTGGCCGATGTGCTCAAAAGGGAAATCCAAACGCGTCCCAAAGCCTATAAGGTCATCGACCTCAACACGAATCAAGCCGCGATTCAGCGTTTGCAAACCTCAGTTAATTTCGAATTTTCCGGTCAGCACAATCTCTTCAATCCCGTGCAATGGAAGAAAACTCCCGATGGGCGGCTCATCAAAATTCAAACAGGCAGTGAGCTTGGCCCGGGCGCTGTGACCGTGGCGAGCATCAAACCGCTCGTTTTACGCGTGGCTTTCGAAGGGGTCGGCGGATCCCAGGAAAACCCCACGTATAACATTTCTGTGCTCCGGCAAACGGATGTGAATTCGCGGCCGATTTTGCGGAATTCAAAGGTCGGAGTGAAGAATGATCAATTCACATTGCTCGAGGCGCGGCCTCCGTCCAACCCCACCGAATTCGACATCAAAATCCAGGTGGAAAAAGGCAAAGAGGAGAACATCACCATCTCGAAAGAGAATCCGTTTACGCGAATCATCGGGTATGTGGCCGACCTGAAATACGAGCCGGGAAAGCAAAATTTCACGAATAAAAAAGTCAAAGATAAAATCACGCTGGAAGGCGAAAACGAGACCTACAATATCGTTGCCATAACGCCGAGCGAGGTTGTATTGTCCGCGAACTCGACCCAAAAACGGACGACGATCAAATACAGCGGCGCACCAGCGAACTAGAGATGCTTTTCTGTTAAAAGGACCAACCCATGATCAAAGCAGCTACCATCACCCTGACACTTATACTCTTGTGGGGAGCAGCCCTGCCTCAGTCTGCCCAGGCTCAGCCGGCCAATATTGCCGCTGAAGAAGCCGCGCGGCGCCAGGCGGCTGCAATCGAATTGCGCAAAACGCTCGCCGAGGCCGAAAAGACGCAAAAACAAGGCGACCTCGCCAATGCCGCACGCCTCTACGAAAAAGCTTACACCCTCGTGCAAAGCATCGGCACCGGCATCGAAAAAGAACGCAAAGAAACCATCACCGGCCTCGCCAAAGTCCGGCTGGAATTGGCCGAACGCGCTTCGAAACGCGGTGACCTCAGTGAGGCCGATGCGCAGGTGCTTCGCGTTTTGAAGGTCGATCCGAAAAACGCCCAGGCGCAGCAGTTCAAAAAAGAAAACGACCGCGCCCTCGAAGCACAACGCGGTCGAGTGCCAAGCAAAGCGGTGACAGAACGGTTGCCGGATTTTCGCGAGGAACGAATTGCGACCTCGACACTCGTGCAGGATGCGCGGTTGCTTTATGAGAGCGGGAAGCTGGACGAATCGGAAGCCAAACTGCGCCTCGCCATTCAGCAAGATCCCGAGAATCAAGCCGCTTTTTATTACCTGAACAAAATCCAGGAAGCTCGTTATGCCCAAGAAGCTCGCCGGCGAGAAGCCGCCTCCCGGGATTATTTGATTGAAGTCGAAAAAGCGTGGCACACGCCGTTGAACCGAAACCAACTGCCTCCCGCCAATCCCTTTACTCGCACCAACATCATTCACACCGGAACAGGCCGGTCACAAATTCATCAAAAGCTGGATAAAATCATTCTGAATGAAGTCATCTACGACGGCATTCCCTTGAGCGAAGTTGTAAAGGACTTGAATGAAGAAGCCCGACGCCGTGATCCGGACAAGCGCGGCATCAACTTCATCATTAATTCGAGCATCGATATTCCCACGCCTGCCGCGCAGGTGGCGCAAATCGATCCGATCACGGGAGCTCAATTACCCCCGCCACCACCGGCCGAGCCGGTCGATTTGAACACCGTTATCATCAAGCTGGGGATTCCGCTTCGAAACATCCGTTTGGCCGATGTTTTGGACGCTGTCGCCAAGGCTGCTGACAAACCGCTGAAATACTCGGTCGAGGAATACGCGATTGTGTTCACGCAGCGAACACCGGAGCCTCAGCAACTTTTCACACGCACTTTCCGGGTCGATCCGAACACCTTCCTGCAAGGTCTGGAAAGTGTCAGTGCCATTTCCTTCGGCGTCAGTGCTGCCGGCGGTGGTGGCGTGGGGGGCGGTGGTGGTTTTGGCGGCGGTGGTGGCGGTGCCGGCGGTGGGCTGGGAGGGGCCGGTGGTGGTGGCGCTTTTGTCATCCCCCGCGTCGATGTCACCGGAGCCGCTGGCGGTCTGGGTGGACTCGGTGGCGGTGGCGGCGGCTTTGGCGGTGGCGGTGGTGGCATCGGGGGAGGTACCACGGGTGCCGGAATCACAGCGGTGACTCGCACAAACCTTATGCAAAGCACCTCTGAAATGGTGCGCAATTTCTTCATTGCTGCTGGCATTGACTTGAACACAAACGCCGTCGCGGTCACGGCCACGGGCCAACTCGCTGTGAGTGGCAAAGCCATTTTTTTCAATGATCGCACCGGTGTTATCTTCGCCCGAGCCACTCTTGAAGAGCTGGACATCATGGACAAGGCGCTTCAGACGCTGAATATCCCGCCGCCTCAAGTCAC
>JBFMDG010000906.1:0-2576 GCA_040754135.1 Verrucomicrobiota bacterium | reverse complement strand
GACCTTCGAGTTCAGATTTGATTTCCTGAAAGTTGTAAATCTCGCCGTTGAAAGTGATCCAGAAGCGGCCGTCGGGAGTGGCCATTGGCTGATGTCCGGCCGGGGAAAGATCGAGAATGGCCAGCCGGCAATGGCCGAGGCCCGAGCCGTGCGCGGGGAACCACTTGGAACCTTGGGAATCGGGGCCGCGATGCGCCATGACGGCGAACATTTGCTGGAGCAGTTCAGGCTGGCCGCAATGGATCAAACCGGCGATGGCACACATAGCGTATGAGCAGTGAAACAGACACGGGCTGAGACTTTGCTGTTCAAATCGGCTGCCAGAGTAAGCCGAGTGGGAGGGGCTCGCAACCGAATATCCTTTCCGGCATTCAGGCGGGTTTGCGGGCGTAGATAAACAAGTACCATCCCAACCAGGAGGCGAGCATTTTTTCGAGTCCCAGTGGAAAACGGGACCAGTACCTGCGAAGGGGAAAGTGGGCGACTTTGAATTGAATGTCCGCAAATCCTTGAAAGAGCTGACTGGCTTCGCCGCGCGTAAAGGCGAAAGCAAACGGGCACTCCGGTCCATCGGTGCCGTGATGGACGAACCGGTCCGCTCGGAGATAGGCCCAACCATCGCGCAAGAAATTTTGATAATGGATCTCCCAAACCTGCCGTGTCTGATTGCCTCGTACTCCGGACAGATTGGCCGAGCAAGCTGCCGCCCGGTCCTCTTTCCAACGGGAAAATCGCGAAAGAATTTTGGCCAGTACGCGCAACCGCATGTAGAGCATGATCCGGAAATAATAATTAAAGCTCCGCTTGTGGTAGAGCATGATGATGGCGCGCCCGCCGGGCTTGAGGACGCGCCAGACTTCACGGATCGCCTGAGCCGGATGGGGCGTGTGATGCAGCACTCCATGCGAGTACACCCAGTCAAATGAGCCGTCCGCAAAGGAAAGCCGCTCCGCATTTTCGCGCTGAAAGTTCCCCGGCAACTCCAGCACTTCGAAATGCCGCCGTGTTGCTTCGAGGGCTGCTTCGGTCAGATCGACCCCGGTATAATGTGCGCCATTCAGGGCGAACATGGCGCCATCCGCTCCGTTGCCGATGCCGATTTCGAGCACCTGTTTGCCACGCGCCTCCGTGAATGGAACCAGGAGGGGGATGTGCCATTCGGTGCGGTAACGATATTCACGGAACTTTTCATAAAACGCCTTGGTCCCGGCAGTTTCCTGCACGAAATGCGTTCCGCATGCTTCTGTGTTCCAGAAATCATGCACGTTGGCCAGTGGTGGCTTCTCGGTCATCGAAGCGTCGATCATGCCTTCAGACGAAAAGTAATTCCAATGGTTTTCGCTCGCACTCAAGCTGGCTTCTGCTCAAAAACGGACCAGGGCGGACAACCGGCGCGATAGAATTGTTGTCGGCGCACCTTCCTTGTGATTTCAAGCCCCATTCACTCCGGGTTGGGTGCGGGGTTCGATTTCTTTTTATCATCCGGCAGGAACAATTGTTTGAATGGGTGCCACGGCTTGAAGAATATTTCCGGGATGTAAAGCGGTTTGGCCTCGGGTTTCCCGAGAGTGCCATCCACTTTGTATTCGAGTGCTTTTGTCACCGGCCAGAGCGCAAGGCTGAATGCCTTGCCGAAACCAGGAAAGTCACGGAGCAGTTCCGCTTCAACCCGCGCATCCACGCGCGCATCGAAATCGACCGTGCCTCGATACTGCAATCGCAATACCGGCGCGCGCACCTCGAGATCATCGGTGTGGATCACGCTGTCTTTGATTTTGAAAGTGGCGCTCCCGGAGCTGACGCGGCTGTTGCCCACACCCGGTGCGACTTTGTCGATCAACGGCGAAAAGAATCCGAAGATGGGAAACTCCCAGAGGAATCCGTCGCGCATCTTGACGTCTCCATAACCTTGCCAACTTTTCATGTCGGTTGAAATAGCGTTGGTGATGATGAGGCGGCCGTTGACAATTCCTTCGAGCCGGTTGGTGGTGAGTTGCTGGTCCGCCATGAAAAGTTTCAAATCAGCGTCCTGCACGAGGCCGCCGAAGCTGAAAGGCGTGCCGGATTTGGGCGTGATGTCGAACACGCCCCACCAATCGAGCTGACCGGTGTAGAAGCTGGCTTTGAGATTGGTGATCGAGAGCGTGTCGCCGCGCCAGAACAAGTCGCCGGAAATACTCGGCACATGAAATTTCCGCCAGCTAAATGCCCCTCCGGCCACCTCGAAATGCGCGTCGGCGACGGCTTCGTCTTTGACCGCGATGGCGCCGTTGGCGCGAACGGTCGGCGGATCATGAAAGCGATAGGGTTGGAAGTTTCGATGAATTTTCGGGCCGATGACCTGGGTGATGGAGTCCGGATTGAATGTGCTGACTGCGTTGGTGAGATAAAGCAAATAACTCTGCGTATCGTACGAGGCGGCGGGGGCAGTGATCGATTGATTGCCGCGCTGGATATTTACCTGATTAAAAGCGAAGACTCGGTTTGTGTATGCGATCCCGGCGTGGACGTAATCGAACGCTTCCTCGCGGAAAACAAAATTCGTCAATTGCACCATGCCCTTGAATCCGGTCAAC
>JBFMDG010000905.1:0-2588 GCA_040754135.1 Verrucomicrobiota bacterium | reverse complement strand
CGATCATCGTGATCGGCCGTGGTCACCAACGTGGCCGGGTAAGCCGTGCCCGGTTTCAAATTGTGCAGCGGCGAATAGGCGTAGAGCGCTTTGAATTCGTCCGGGTTATCCGCCGATCCGTAATCGGAAACCCAGGCCCAGCCGATGGTGAACTTGTGAAAGCGCAACATGTCCATCACCCCCACGGCCGGCAACGTGGCGCCAAACAACTCCGGACGCTGCGTCATGCATGCCCCCACCAACAAGCCGCCATTGCTGCCGCCGCTGATGGCGAGCTTGTCGGACGCGGTGTATTTGTTCGCGATCAACCATTCCGCCGCGGCAATAAAATCGTCGAAAACATTTTGCTTTTTCAATTTGGTGCCGGCCTTGTGCCATTGTTCGCCGTACTCGCCGCCGCCGCGCAGATTGGGCAAAGCATAGACGCCGCCCATTTCGAGCCAGACGGCGACGCCGACGCTGAAGGAGGGCGTGAGTGAAATATTAAAGCCGCCGTAGCCATAAAGGAGGGTGGGATTGCGGCCATTCAATTTCAGTCCCTTCTTGTGAGTGATGAACATCGGCACGCGCGTTCCATCTTTGCTCGTGTAGAACACTTGTTTGGTCTCGAACCGAGCCGAATCGAAATCCACTTTCGGCTGCCGAAACACCGTGCTCTGACCCGTCACCATGTCGTAACGATAGATGGTGGTGGGATGCGTAAAACTGGTGAAGGCATAGAAAGTTTCGCGATCGGTTCGTTTGCCGTTGAAACCGGTGGCCGTGCCGATGCCTGGCAGCGTCACATCGCGCACGTGCTTCCCGGCCCGATCGAATATTTTCACCAGCGATTGCGCGTCCTTCATGTAGGAAGCCACAAATTGATCGTGGATAAAGCTGACGCCATCGAGCGTCTCCTCCGCTTGCGGAATGATTTCTTTCCAATGGGCGCGCTCGGGCTGTTCAATGTCGATGGCGATGAGCCGGCCGCGCGGCGCATTCAGGTCGGTGCGAAAATAAAAATGCGTTCCGGCATTTCCGACAAACGTGTAATCCGCGTCAAAATCATTCAGCAACTCGACCACTTTGGATTCGTTCTGAATTTTTTTGTAAAACACCCGGTTTCGTGTGTCGGTGCCCTGCCGCACAGTAATGATCAGGTAATCGCCATCTTCAGTGACGTTTCCATTGAATCCCCATTCCTTTTGGTCGGGCCGATGGTAAACGAGCACGTCTTCCGATTGGGACGTGCCGAGGCGATGGAAGTAGAGCTTTTGAAAATAATTTACGGCCTGGAGTTTGGTGGCCTCGTTTGGCTCATCGTAACGGCTGTAAAAGAACCCTTGGCCATCGCGCGTCCAGGAAGCGCCGGAAAACTTGACCCACTTGAGATGATCTGCGCGGTCGGTGGTGTTGCCGACTTCCCGCACCTTCCATTCCTGCCAATCCGATCCTGCCGTGGAAAGCCCGTAGGCCATAAACTTGCCATCTTCGCTGATGGCGTAACTCGTGAGCGCGACAGTGCCATCGGGGGACAACGTGTTCGGATCGAGCAGCAATTTGGGCTCGGCGTTCAGCGTCTCGAGCGAGTAGAGGACGGATTGATTTTGCAGGCCGTTGTTTTTGCTGAGGAAATAACGTCCGCCTTCCTTGAAGGGAATTCCGAACCGTTCGTAGTTCCAGAGTTTCGTCAGGCGATTTTTGATCTGTTGGCGTTCGGGAATCTGTTCGAGGTAACCGAAAGTGATTTTATTTTGCGCTTCAATCCAGGCGCGCGATTCAGGCGAATCCGGATTTTCCAGCCAACGGTATGAATCGGCCACTTTGGTGCCGTGATAATCATCCACCTGATCCACCTTCATCGCTTTCGGATAATTTAAGGGCGCGGAATTGGCCCAGACCTCCGGCGCGGTGACCAGTCCGGCGGCGAGCATGCCGCCCAACAAGAGTTGTTTGCGGCTCGGGCAAAGGGAATCACTCAAGGGTTGTGGATCAGATTCGCTCGTGTTCATGCGGCGGCTAAAGTACACAAGAATATTTCGATTGCCAGCGTCGAGTTGGCGTAGGGGCATCGGGTTTGCGATATGCCTCGAGTCCGCGAGATTCCAATCCTCCGTAGCAGCCTGATGTGAGTCGGCTTTAATTTCTTCTGCGCGCAAGCCAACCGAACACCCAGCGCATTCCCACGCGACCAATCGCGCTGGCCGTCATGAGATCCGCCAAGCGCGTGCCCGATCGCCAAGGGACGCTCCGACCAGGAACAAGTGATCGAACTCACATTCGATGCTACGCAGACCCAAAAGCCCCGTAGCAGCCTGATGTGAGTCGGCTCTAATTTTTTCTGCGCGCAAGCCAATCGAACACCCTACGCATTCCCACGCGACCAATCGCGCTGGCCGTCATGAGATCCGCCAAGCACGTCACCGATTGCCAAGGGACGCGTTGACCAGAAACAAGTGATCGAACTCACATTCGATGCTACGCAGACTCCAATTTCCTCGTAGCAGCCTGACGTGAGTCGGCTTTAATTTCTTCTGCGCGCAAGCCAACCGAACACCCTGCACATTCCCACGCGACCAATCGCGTTGGCCGTCATGAGGTCCGCCGAG
>JBFMDG010000904.1:0-2610 GCA_040754135.1 Verrucomicrobiota bacterium | reverse complement strand
ATCGCTTTGCCACCGCAGTCCAGAAAGTTTGGGCGGCGGAGCGTTGGGTCGCGCTGCAGAGCGCGCAGGAGGATTCCCGGGCGGCTCCGTCCCCGCAATTTCCGGTTGAACTTTTTTTCGATGCAAGTAGGTTCCCGGACTTTTTTCGTTGCGAGCAATCCGATGATGCACAAATCAACACCGAATTATTTTGTCTGGGCGGCGGCGATCCTTGCCGGGATCGTGTGCGCGTGGCTGGCTCTTCCCGCCGGCACGCTGAGCCTGGACAGCTTTGTGCGGTGGGTGGACAGCCTGAGCAATCCGCTCGTCTTTATTCTCCTGGCCACGCTTCCGTTGTTCGGATTTCCCGTGGGAATTCTTTATTTCCTCGCCGGAGCAAAATTCGGTTTCGCATGGGGACTGGCCGCAACCAGCGTTTCCATCGCCGTGAACTTGCTCGTGACGCGTTGGGTGTCGCGTCGGTACTTGAAAGGACCCCTGCGCCGGTGGTTCCTCTCCAAACAGGTGGGTCTGCCCGAGGTCAAGGATCGGGAGTACGTTGCGTTGGCGCTCTTGACGCCATTGGTGCCCGGTCCTTTCGCCATCAAGAATTATCTGATTGGATTGAGCGAAATTCCTTTCCTGCCTTATTTCGCCATCGGCCTTCCGGTCTATGTTCTGCGCGCGTCAGCCACCATTCTCTTCGGAGGCGTGGCCATGGACCTGACCTGGACGCGCGGCTTGTGGTTCGCGCTCTACGCGATCGTCAGCGGTTTGGTTGGCTGGTACGTCGTGCGTCGTTGGACCAGTCCCGGTCCGCAACCGCAAGCCGTCGAGGCGTTGACGCGAGGGTCCGAACAGGCACGCGCCTGATTCGCAAAAGCGTTTGCGTCTCGACAATGCATTGGCTCGCCTCGAGTCCTTCCGTTGTCCAGGTGCGTGCTTGCATGAGAACGGGAATCACCGCGACGCCGTAGAGTGTCTGGCAACGTAACTCGCGTGCGGTCGCTGCGAATTCAGATTCAATCCGATGGCGATATTCCGATTCCGCCTCTCGACGGCGCGCCGGCACGACTGATAGAGTGCCACGGCTATGGTGCAGGCAACCATGCTCCAGAACGTCGCCGCGATTTCGATGCTGCTTTTTCTGGCATCGGGATGTTCTCGTGAATCGGATCCGGGTTCGTCCTCAGCGAAAGTCCTCCCGGCCGACTCCACCAACGCTCAGGCGCCTCAATCAGCGGACTTCCTCAACACTTTGCCGCAGGTTGGCGGCCCGGCCGGTTACACCGGATCAAAGGCGTGTCAATCGTGTCACGAAGATCAATTTGCCAGCTGGCATCGCAGTTATCATCGAACGATGACACAAGTGGCCGCGCCGGAATCGGTGCAGGCCGATTTCCATAATGTCGTGCTGACGAATGAGACCACCCGTTTCAAGCTGAGTCGGAAAGGCGAGGAGTTCTGGGTGCGCATGGAACCGATACATATTCGAGCGGGAGAGAATCAGCCTCCGCCTTTGGAAGTGCGCATTGGTTTGATTACCGGCTCGCATCACATGCAAGTCTTTTGGATTCCGGAAGGGCATGGCAATTTGCAGGTGGGCTTTCCATTCACCTGGTTGAATCCTGAAAAACGCTGGGTTCCGCGCAATTCGACTTTCATCCGGCCCCCGGACCTGGAACACCGGCCCGAAGCCTGGAATATGGTTTGCAGTCGATGCCATGCGACCGGTGTCGAACCTCGTTTTGATGCCAGAACTCGCAGCGTTGAAACGCGGATTGGCGAATTGGGAATCTCATGCGAGGCGTGTCATGGTCCGGGAGAACGTCATGTGAAAGCACAACTCGCTCTTCAGGGAAGCGTTCCCAAGGAGGCGGCGAAATTGGCTCCGAATGAAATCGTCCATCCCAAGAAACTGCCTCCGGTCCGAGCATCACAGGTATGCGGTTTCTGCCATTCAATGAAGTGGTTCGAGAATTCGGAACAATGGCGGGTGAAAGGATTTGAATTCAGGCCGGGAGATGATCTCGAGAAAACGACCCCGCTCATTCATCCTTCGAGGGTGCATGAAAATCCGGCGCTGGCTGAGTATCTGCGCCGCAACCCGGATATCCTCAGCGATTTCTTTTGGCCCGATGGCATGATTCGCGTCAGCGGACGGGAGTTGAATGGATTGGAACAATCGCCTTGTTTCAAAGGGAACCAATTCTCATGTTTGTCCTGTCATTCCTTGCATGAAAGCGAGCCAGATGATCAGCTCGCCACTCGGGGCAAAGACAACCGCGCTTGCACGCAATGCCACAAGCAGTTCGGGGAACCCGCCGAGTTGACCGCACACACGCATCATCGAGCGGATTCGCCGGGCAGTCTCTGTTACAACTGCCACATGCCCCACACGAGTTACGGAATTTTAAAAGCCATTCGAAGTCATCAGATCAGCAATCCCAAAGTGAGCCAGGATCTCGAAACCGGCCGGCCTAATGCCTGTAATTTGTGTCATCTCAATCAGTCAATCGGTTGGACTGCCGAACACCTGCATCAATGGTTTCAACAAGAAAAGCCTGCCTTGCCGGAAGTGTTGAATCAGATTTCGCACGCGGCTCGGTTAGGACTGACCGGTGACGCGGG
>JBFMDG010000903.1:0-2611 GCA_040754135.1 Verrucomicrobiota bacterium | reverse complement strand
GGATCCAGGAACACGTGCACCTCATTCACCCGTCCGAACAAGTTGTGCAGGTCGCCAATGATATCCTGATACGCCCCCATCAGGAAAAAACCGAGGTAATACGGTTCCGGCCCGGAGCCGTTGCCATTGAGCTTGTGCAGCGGGAGAGTGTCGCGCACGTCGCGCAGGTCGATAAATTTGTTGATCTGCCCATCCGAATCGCAAGTGATGTCCACCAAAGTCGCCTCGCGAACCGGCCGTTCATTCAAACGATTCAGCGGCATGATTGGAAATAATTGCCCCAGCGCCCAGTGATCGAGCAGAGATTGAAAAACGGAAAAGTTGCAAAGGTACTGATCGCCTAAACTGTCTTCGAGCTTGCGAATTTCTTCCGGGACGTAAACCTGACCGCGAAAACTTTGCACCACCGCCTCGCTGATTTCCCAGTACAACGTCTCGATCTTGGCTTTGTCCGGAAGGTCCATGAGCCCAAGAGTAAACATGTTGTGGGCGTCTTCCTTGCGCTCGAGGGCATCGTGATAGGCTTCGAGTTTGTTCAGTTTGGCGAGATTCTTTTTGATGTCCAAAAGCTCCTTCACCAGCGGATGCTCGTTTTCTGAATAGACAAAGTTGGTGTCCGGCCTGGTCTTCCCAATCGCTCCAAAGACTTCGACCACGAGCACGCTATGATGCGCAACGATGGCGCGGCCGCTCTCGCTGATGATGTCCGGATGCGGAACTTTTTCGGCGTTGCACACATCGGCGATGTAGTAAACGACGTCGTTGGTGTATTCCTGCAAGCTGTAATTGGTCGAGCTATCGAAAGCCGAACGGCTGCCGTCGTAATCCACACCGAGGCCTCCGCCGACATCGATGTATTCAATGGGGAAACCCATTTTGTTGAGTTTGGCGTAAAAGCGGGCGGCTTCCTGAACCGCTTTTTTGACGGTCAGAATGTCAGGCACCTGCGAGCCGATGTGAAAATGGAGCAACTTGAAGCAGTGATTCAGGTTTTCGTTTTTGAGGATGTCGGTGGCGGCCAGCATCTCGGCTGTGCTCAGTCCAAATTTGGCATTTTCGCCGCCGCTCTCGGCCCATTTGCCCATACCCTTGCTGAGCAGGCGGGCGCGGATGCCGATAAGCGGTTCGACCCCCATTTGGCGGGAAACGGAAATGATTTGCCTCAGCTCCTCGAGTTTCTCGACGACCATGATGACTTTTTTTCCGAGCTTGATTCCCATGAGCGCCATGCGAATGAAGCTCGGATCTTTGTAGCCATTGCAAATGATGAGGCTGCCGATTTGATCCTGCAGGGCGAGGCCGGCGAAGAGCTCCGGTTTGCTGCCGACTTCCAGGCCAAAGTTGAACGGCTTGCCGGCATCGAGAATTTCCTCCACCACTTCGCGGAGTTGATTCACTTTGATCGGGAACACGCCGCGATATTTCCCCTGATAATTGAATTCGATGATGGAATTGCGAAAGGCCAGATTGATCGATTCGACCCGATGACGAAGGATGTCCTGGAACCGGATCAACACCGGGAATTTCAGTCCGCGTCCGCGCGCTTCCTCGACGACATCGGTGATGTCCACCGACGCGCCGCTTTCCTGGAGGGGCCTGGCGACCACATGCCCGGCTTCGTTCACATCAAAATATTTCGCCCCCCAGCGATCGATGTTGTAGAGAGCGCGGGCCGCCGCGATGTCCCACGGCGTGTTCGGGTCGGAGAAATCAGTCATTGTTTTAAATCGTGCGCACTATAAGGAGGCTTGCAGAGAATTCAATATGCGTTCTGAAAAATTTTGGCCTCACATCGCCCAGCGCATGGCCAGCACCGCCAGGCCGAGAAAGAAGAAGAAACCCGCCACGTCGGTGACGGTCGTTACGAAGATGCTCGAAGCCAAAGCGGGATCGATGCGCATGGCTTTTAATCCAAATGGAATGGCCACTCCGGCCAGCGCGGCCGAAACCTGATTCAACACCATGGCGAGCATGGCGACGATGCCGAGCGCGAGGCTTCCTTTCCAAAGGAAACCCGCCACGCCCACCACCACGCCGATGGCGAGGCCGTTCACCACGCCCAGCGTCAATTCCTTCATCAGCGCTCTTCGACCGTCGCCCGGCGTGATTTCACCCAGCGCCAGGTCACGGATGATGACCGTCAATGTTTGCATGCCCGCGTTGCCGCCTTGCCCGGCGATGACCGGCAGGAAAACCGCCAGGGCCGTCCATTGCGCAATGGTGCTTTCAAAAAAGCCCACCACGGCCGCGGCGAGAAATGCCGTCGCCAAATTGATGTAAAGCCACGGCAGCCTTCGCCCGATCGATTTGCGCCACGGCGTGAGCGCCCGTTCTTCCCCGGACAAACCAACCATCAATTGCATGTCCTCCGTCGCTTCCGCTCGCGCAATTTCCAACGCGTCGCTGCTGCGCACAATTCCCACCAACCGCCCGTCGGCATCGACCACCGGCAATGCGAGATAATGGTAATGCTCGAATTGCCGCGCGATCTCCTCTTGATCGGCATCCACCTGCAAGAACTTCACCGCCCGGCTCATGATCTCGCCGACAGTGCGTTCGGGACGTCGAAAAACCAAATCGCGCAATGGAACGATGCCCACGAGCCGGTCCT
>JBFMDG010000902.1:0-2634 GCA_040754135.1 Verrucomicrobiota bacterium | reverse complement strand
CGCGAAGAATTTCATTGTCGATCTCGGTCGAAAATCTTTCGAGAATGGTTCCGACGAAGTTTGCGACAAGGTTTTCGACAAAGGAAAGGCAAACGCATTACCAAATGGTTCAAACTCCAAAGCGGAAAGAGCTCGGCTCATTCCCTTTTTTTCTGCCGCTCTGTCCTGTGCCCTGTGGGTATCGATTGAGACGCAACCCGAAGGGTTGTCAGAAAGTAGCCGAAGGTCGCAGCAACGCGGAGACCTCCGGTAAGCGATGGATTAGATCCCAGCACCCTGAAGGGGTGCAAGAACGGTGCGTTTCATTTGCCCGCTCTGCGACCCCTTCAGGGTCGGGGACATTGTTTATCCGGTTTCCGGTGGAATCGCTGCGCTCAACCCCGGCGACTGTCTGGCATCCCTACGGGATGGCCCAAAGGCACGGAAGCGCGCGATGAATGTTTTGCAATCACCCTCCTTTGTCGAAAACTTCGTCCCAAACTTTGTCGATCTCGGTCGAAAATCTTTCGAGAAATGTTCCGACGAAGTTTGCGACAAGGTTTTCGACAAAGGAAAGGCAAACGCATTAGCAAATAGTTAAAACTCCAAAGCGGAAAGAGCTCGGCTCATTCCCCTTATTTCTGCCGCTCTGTCCTGTGCCCTGTGGGTATCGATTGAGACGCAACCCGAAGGGTTGTCAGAAAGTAGCCGGGCGGTGTGATTAGGCGTTAAGCGAGCACGCTTTTGACGACTTCGCCGTGGATATCGGTGAGGCGATAATCGCGGCCCTGGAATTTGAAGGTGAGTTTTTCGTGGTCGATGCCGAGGCAATGGAGAATGGTCGCATTCTGATCGTGAATGTGGACCGGATTTTCCACGACATTGTAGCAATAATCGTCGGTTTCGCCGTAGGTGATGCCGCCTTTGATGCCGCCGCCGGCCATCCAAATGGAGAAGCAACGGCCATGATGATCGCGGCCGTAATTGTCTTTTTCAATTTTGCCCTGGCAATAAACGGTGCGGCCGAATTCGCCGCCCCAGATGACGAGGGTATCGTCGAGCAGGCCGCGTTGTTTCAAATCCTTGACCAAAGCCGCGCTGGGCTGATCGGTATCTTTGCATTGTTCGCGAATGCGATTGGGGAGATTGCCGTGCTGATCCCAGCCGCGATGATAAAGCTGGATGAACTTGACGCCGCGTTCGGCCATGCGGCGCGCGAGCAGACAATTGTAAGCGAAACTCCCCGGCTTTTTCACGTCGGGGCCGTAGAGATCGAGAATATGCTGCGGCTCTTTGGAAATCTCGACCAGGTCCGGAACGGAAGTTTGCATGCGAAACGCCATTTCGTACTGGGAGATCCGAGTGGTGATCTCCGGATCGGTGTAGGCGTTGAATTGTTTCATGTTCAGCTTCGCCAGTCCATCGAGCATGCGACGGCGCGTGGCGGCGCTCAGGCCAGGCGGATTCGAAAGGTACAAAACGGGATCGCCCGTGCCGCGGAATTGCACGCCTTGATATTCCGAAGGGAGAAACCCCGCGCTCCAGAGGCGCGTATAAAGCGGTTGATCGCTTTCTTTGCCACTGGAAATCATGACGATGAAGCTCGGGAGATTCTGGTTGTCGCTGCCGAGTCCGTAGCTCAGCCAGGAACCGACGCACGGCCGTCCGGGCTGTTGAAACCCGGTCTGGATGTAAGTAATGGCCGGGTCGTGATTGATCGCCTCGGTATTGATCGTTTTGATGATGCAGAGGTCATCGGCGATGCTCGAAATATTGGGGAGCAATTCGCTGATCCAGGCGCCGCACTGGCCGTGCTGATTGAATTTGAAGATCGGTTTCACTACCGGGAATGCTTTTTGTCCCGAGGTCATGGTGGTGATGCGCTGGCCCATGCGAACCGACTCCGGCAATTCGGTATTGTGGAGGCTTTGCAATGCCGGTTTGTAATCGAGCAATTCCATCTGCGCCGGACCGCCCGCCATGAAAAGGTAAATCACCCGCTTGGCTTTGGGTGTGAAATGCGGTTTACCGAGCGCACCGCGTCCGCTGGAATCGGCGGCGAGCGCGGAAAACAGCTTCGGATTTAACAACGACCCCAGAGCGGCAGCGCCAATGCCCGTGGCTGTCCGACTGAAAAAATGCCGCCGGGTCATCATCAATGCATTTTCGCGGAGAGGGTTCATAGCACTTCTTCAATTCTTGGTGATCGTTTCGTCGAGGTTCAAAAGCAAATTCGCCAGCGTCGTCCAGGCCGCCAGTTCGGCCGGGTCGAGATCTTTATCCGGACGATAGCTGCCCGCCTCGATCAATTTTTCGGCTTCGCCTTTATTGGCGCGGTATTCCGCCAGTTGATGATCGAGAACCGCGCGCAAAACTTTCAACTCCTCTGCGTCCGGCTTGCGGGCGGTCGCGAGGCGGAATCCGTAGGTGATGCGCGCGTTCGTCTCCTTGCCGCCGTGCACGAGCATGCGTTGCGCGAACGCTTTGGAAGCATCGACCATTTGCAGATCGTTCAAAAGGGCCAAAGCCTGGAGCGGCGTGTTGGTGCGCGGACGGCGCACCACGCAATATTCCCGGGTGGGAGCGTCAAAGATCAGCATGCCCGGCGGCGGGCTTTGGCGCTTCCAATAGGTGTAGAGACTGCGGCGGTAGAGT
>JBFMDG010000901.1:0-2639 GCA_040754135.1 Verrucomicrobiota bacterium | reverse complement strand
CGCTGCGGGTGAAATCTGAGATTTCCAGTTTGAGATTTGAGATCAGTGACACCGGCATCGGGATGACGCCCGAGCAGGTGGGCAAGCTGTTCCAGGCTTTCACACAAGCCGAGGCGAGCACGGCGAAAAAGTACGGCGGCACGGGACTAGGTCTGGCGCTGTCACGGAAGTTTGTTCAATTGATGGGAGGCGAGCTCACCGTCGAGAGCGAATATGGCAAAGGTTCGGTGTTCGCGCTGCATTTGCCCACTGGCCGCCATGAGCCAGGAAAACAGGCATATTAGTTGGCGCGTGTCCAAAACCGTTCACGCCAGGCTGAACTGAGCTCGCCGGTTGGCAAACCACTGCAACGGGTAAATGCCGATCACAAGCCGGGGCAATATGGGAATAGGGAAGTCGGGCCAAGATTCGGTTTGCTCGGGCTTATCGGTTCCATTAGGGTCACGCGTCATTACCCACGAGCGGGCGACGAGCGAGAGCGTTGAATGAAATCATTATTCAGTGAAGGGTTCGAAGCGTGCGTTTGATTTGCGCCATTGTAGTTTTCCTATTCGTTTCGGACAAAACCATGTCCGCCCAAAATCGAGTCCTCGAACTGGACGGCAATGGCAGTTACGTCGAGTTGCCACCGAACGTGTTCACGAACTTGACCGAAGCCACAATCGAGGGTTGGGCGAAGTGGCACGCCTTCACGCCGTGGTCACGGCTCTTCACTTTCTTTGCCTTGATGGAAGCCGATTACGACGCGTCCACTCGACTGATTCCAAGGGCCTATTCCTCGCTGCAGATACAGAGCCCAGGAGTTTCGGGCGACTTGCGATTGGAGATTCGCGATGTGGATCAGCAGGTGAAAACACTTCTGATCCCGAGCGTTCTCAAGACCAACACTTGGTTCCATTTCGCGGCTGTTTTGGGATCCGGTGGAATGAAAATGTACGTGAACGGCATCTTGCTTGCCGAGCGGGATTACACGGGAAGTTTCGCCCAGCTCGGGTCGCCGAACATGAACTACTTAGGCCGCTCGCCGCATCCTTGGGACGTTGACTTCCGAGGGCAAATGGATGACCTGCGGATTTGGAGCGTCGCCAGGACGAGCGAGCAAATCCGGGAAGGGATGTTTACCGCGTTCACCGGAAGCGAACCAGGACTGGCGGCGCATTGGACCTTCGATGATGATACGGCGCGGGATCGCTCGACGAATGGCATTCATGGCCGGTTGATGGGCAATGCCCGTTGCGTCATCGCGAGCGCGATCACGCCCGAACTGACGATCCAGCCTGCCACCGTTTCGGGGCGCGTCGTAGCGGAAGGCGGTCCTCGAGATTTAGCATTCGTCCAGTTGCGCTTGATGCAGGAGGGAAAGGAAGTGGCTCGGCAACAATCAGGCAACTTCGGGATTTTTTCGATCGATGTTCTGATGCCGAACGACAAACCGTATGATTTGATCGCAAGCTTCGGGGCTCGTGTGATTCACCGACCGGGATTGCGCTTGAACGCGGGCACTCGATTGAATTTGCGGCTCGATTCTTCTGATCCGAGCTCAATTTCTGGAATCGTCCGAGCGATGAACGGTGCGCCACAGGCCGAGGTGGTTGTTCAAGTGATCGACCGGGCCAACCAAATCGTCGGCGGCGCCAGGACCAGCGAAGCCGGCGCTTTCACCATTACGAACCTGCCGCCATCCGATTACCTTGTGCGCTGCCATGTAGTCGGCGCCTTTTACTATCATGGTCGCGCCACATCTGTCCTGGCGCCCATCGAGGATTCAACTAAAGTCGCGGGGGCCAAATGGGTGACAACCCAGCCGGGTGAACAAATCCGCGACGTCGATCTTCAGATCGCGCCATTCCGGAAAGGCACGTGGCGGAAGTTTACGCATCATGAAGGTTTGCCGTTTCACGAAATTCACACTCTTTACTTTGATGCCGCGGGCTTTCTTTGGGTCGGCGGGTCCGGGTTGGCGCGATTTGACGGAAAGACTTTTGTCGATTTCACTCCGAGAGGCGGCCCGCTTCGAGACGGAATCTACTCGATCCTGGACGACGGTAAGTGGCTATGGCTGGGGTTACGGAACAGCATCGCACGTTTCAATCCCGTCACGCGCGAAGTGCAAGAGTTGGCCATTCCTTCGAAGCTGAGCTATCCGGGCGTCCGTCAAATGGTCAAGGACCCGCAAGGCAATCTCTGGTTTTTGGCCACGAGCGGCGTGTGTCAATTTGATGGCCAAAAGATACAGTTCACCTCCTTCAATGAAATCGGTTTCGCGCAGCGCGATCGCACGGAACCGCCGCTCAGAAAGGTTGCCGTTTCTGGCGCCGGCGACGTCTGGTTTGCCGGTGGGGGAGGCGTTGCCAGATATGCTAACGGGAAGTTTGAATTGGTCTCGACGCCCGAGCCGTTTCAGAGCGTTTTTTCAGTCACGATGAACGAAGGAGACAGAGCCGTCTGCTTTGGGAACAACACGGGCGTTTGGTCGTATTCACGAAATGAATTCGCGTGCTTGGCTTCGCTTGGCCCAGGGGTGAACACCGAAATCGAATCGGCTTTCGCTGAAGCCGGCGGGGGCTTTTGGGTCAGCGGGGGGCCCGGTTGGTACAACACTGTGGGAGGCCTGGGCCCCGAGTTGTGGTTTGCCAAGA
>JBFMDG010000900.1:0-2645 GCA_040754135.1 Verrucomicrobiota bacterium | reverse complement strand
GATGACGTCAAAAAGCCCGCGCCGGTAAAACAAGCCAAAGTCAAGAAAGAGGCGAAACCGGTGAAGAAAACAGAAAAGCGGGTTTTGATCACCGGGTCCAGAATTCCTCAAAAAGTCGAACGCGTCGGCAACACAACCATCGGCTCTCTTTACGTCACGGTTTATGGTGGAGGCGAATATGCCAATTCGGGACAATCAAATTTGGGAGAATTCCTCCGTCGCCAACCATTCGCCCGATAAGTGGTGCTCCGCCGGAATCCGTCTGAATCAGTTGCCATAGGTTCAAACCGCCCTTTAACTTGGCCGACATGCATTCCGAGAGTCAGAAAGTGTTACACAGTCTGTCAGTCTGTTTCCGCTATTGACGCATCTGATTCCTTTGTTACCGTTGGCGCAATGAATTTCAGCAGCTCATACTTTAGCAGCGCAGTGGCGTGGGGCTTTTATTTTAGCCCTTCCTCCCTGCGCTCTGGGCTGCGTTAACTCGAAGACTCAACCCAAAAGCCGCAGGTGGTCGCCTGCGGCTTTTTTGTTGGGTCGCGGCGCGATGCCTCAAACAATCCTATGATCGTCGTCCTTAAGCCGAACATCTCGAAAAAAGAAGAAAAAGCCGTCCTCACCGAAATCCGAAAACTCGGGTACATCCCCCACGTCATGCGTGGCGTGGAACGCACCGTCATCGGCGCCATCGGCGATGAACGCACGCATCACACCCTCGAAACGCTCGCCGCCTGGCCGCAAGTCGAAAAGGTCATGCCGGTGCAAAAGCGCTACAAACTCGTCAGTCGCGACGCGCACAAAGCCAATTCCACCATCTCACTGCCGAACGGCGTCGTCATTGGCGGCCGGAAAGTCGTCGTCATGGCCGGACCCTGTTCTGTGGAAAGCGAAACCCAACTGATGACGACGGCCGAAGCGGTGAAAAAGGCCGGCGCAACGGTGCTTCGCGGCGGTGCTTTCAAACCCAGAACGTCGCCCTATGAATTTCAAGGGCTCGGTCCAAAAGGATTGAAACTTCTGGCCAAAGCGCGGCGCGAAACTGGCCTGCCCATCATCACCGAGCTGCTCTCCGAGGCCCACGCCGAATTGGTCGGGGAATACGCCGACATCATCCAGATTGGCACTCGTAACGCCCAGAATTTCCAGTTGTTAATTGCCGCGGCTCGCACGGGAAAACCCGTTCTCCTCAAACGCGGCCTGGCGATGCGCATCGAAGAGTGGCTTCTCGCGGGCGAGTACATTCTGGCCAACAACAATCCCAACCTGCTCTTTTGCGAGCGGGGCATTCGCACTTTCGAAACTTACACGCGCAACACGCTCGATCTGTCCACCATTCCCATTATCAAAAAGGAATCGCATTGCCCGATCGTCATCGATCCCAGCCAGGGCTCGGGCAAAGCCGATCTGGTGATTGCCATGTGCAAAGGAGCAGTGGCCATGGGCGCCGACGCTTTGCTCGTCGAGGTTCACCCCAATCCCGCGGAAGCCTGGAGCGACGGCGCCCAACAAGTCGATATTCCAGGGTTCACCCGGTTGATGGAGGAATTGAAACCATTCATCACCGCTGCCGGACGGGAATAAAGTCGAATTGAGCGATTTGAAATTCGCGCCGCGGACGGCGGAGTCTGCGACCCGTAGCGGCTTCGCTACTCAAAGACGCGTCAGAGGTATTCTGGAGCGCTGTGAACTCGGGCTCGTTGCTGCGGCTTATAAAACCGCGCTCCGGACCAAGGACTGCGGTGCGACCCGCAGCGGCTTCGCACTAAATCCCGTTGGGATTGCTGCGGCTGATAAAACCGGGCGTCGGGCCACGCACCGCTCCGAATCGATTCACAGTTTACCGGGTGGCGGAAGAGTTTTGATTCGAAATTTTGTTCCGGTTTCGTAAACTGCCTTAATGACACGTCATTGTTGGAAATGCGGCTGGGAATGGACCCTTTCCGGTCAACCAGGCCGCAACGATTCCTGTCATCGCTGCGGCTCCGATTTGAAAGTCTGCCTGAATTGCGTCAGTTACGAACCGAAAGTCGCGTATCAATGCCGCGATCGCCGAGCCGATCCGGTTGGTGAAAAGCACATGGCCAATTTTTGCGAGTATTTCGAAATGGCCAAACGCCCGTTCGTCGGGCAAGGCGCTGATTCTCGCGAGGCGAAAGCGCGTGAACAGTTGAAAAAACTGTTCGGCGATTGAGCCCTCGTTTAGGGATGCGCCTGCCCAGGCTTCGGTTTTTCCTTCGTCGCGGTTGCGTTGGGTCCAAAGCGGATGTGTTTCCCGGCATGACCGGCAAATTGATCTCCGTAAATCGCGCGGATCACCGCCCAATCGGCCATGACTGAAATCAGCGTCAAGATCAACCCGGCCACAACCGCTTTCCTCGTCAAGAGCCTGAAATCCGGCGCGGCCGCCTTTGGTGATTCAGGAACAACCGTGGGCTGGCGCAAAATGATCCAGCTCAACAACAGCGCGTTGAGGAAAATGACACCTTCGGTGATCAGCCGTTGAGGCGCGAAGGAGACGAGCGCACGTTCGAAATTTCCAATCACCATCCACCATAAGAAAACGAGCAGCAGCAATTGGGCTTTTCCAAGCGCGGTCACGGGGATCCACGACAGCGGCTGGCGCACAAGAATTTTCGAAATTATTC
>JBFMDG010000899.1:0-2658 GCA_040754135.1 Verrucomicrobiota bacterium | reverse complement strand
ATGGACGCGCATCATGGGCGCGTGGCCGCCATTAATCGAACGCCCGAAAATTGAATTTCTGTCGAGCGAAACTCGAGAAAACTTTCATCAGCATCGAATTCGCATTGAACTTGCGCCGGAGTATTTCCAGGAAGCGTGGCTGCTCGTCCCGGAGGGAGCGGGCCCATTTCCCGCGGTGGTTGTCCCGTATTACGAGCCGGAATCGAGCATCGGCAAAAAGCAGGAGCTTCGCGATTTCGGTTATCAACTGACGCGCCGCGGATTTGTTTCGCTCTCGATCGGTTCGCCGGGTGGTGACGCCCGCAAACCGCCTTCAGGAAAGGATCAATGCCAGCCGCTCTCGTTCCTCGCCTACATTGCCGCCAACAGTTGGAATGCGCTGGCGCAAATGCCCACTGTGGATTCCAAGCGAATTGGAATTATCGGCCATTCCTATGGCGGCAAATGGGCCATGTTCGGCGCGTGTCTTTACGAGAAGTTTGCCTGCGGCGTTTGGTCAGATCCGGGTGTGGCTTTCGATGAATCGAAGCCGAACGTTAATTATTGGGAGCCATGGTACCTCGGCTACGATCCGGAAAGGAGCCGTCAGCCAGGAACAATCAATCCGGAGCGGCCCAGGACCGGGGCGTACAGGATTCTGATGGAAACCGGGCGTGGCCTGCATGAATTGCAAGCGCTCATGGCGCCGCGGCCTTTTTTGGTCTCCGGAGGTTCAGAAGATCCGGTGGAACGTTGGCAGGTCTTGAATCATGCCCGAGCCGTCAACCAGTTGCTCGGTTATACAAATCGCGTCGCCATGACCAATCGTCCGGGGCACACCCCAACGCCCGAATCCAACGAACAGATCTATTCGTTTTTCGAGTACTTTTTAAAATGAATTGAACAAACGAGGAATTCGGGTGGCAGCGTCATTTGAGGCCTGTCGCATCGCCTAAATGCAGATGCGCCCAGATATCCGCCGGCTGCAACCGCAAATTCACGTAGAACGGCCCAAATTCGCCAAATCGGGCGCTGACTTCATCAAAGCGCATTTCGTAAACGATTTCTTTGAGCGCATCTGTTTGGTGCGCCATGAGTGTGACGCCCCACTCCCAATCGTCGAGACCGGTTGATCCGGTGATAAGCTGTGAAATGCGCCCGGCGTACTTGCGGCCAACGCGTGCATGTCCGCCCATCAGCCGTTTGCGCGTGGCGAAGTCGAGACTGTACCAGTTGTCGTTGCCCTGGCGCCGTTTGCTCATCGGATAAAACCCCATGACTTCCCAATCGGGCATTTCTGGGTAGAGCCGGTAATGTTCGTATTCCGACTGACGTTGTTTCATTTCCGCCAGTCGTTTCTGAAACGCTTCGCTCGACGGATCGAGCTTTTCGTGATGCATCAAAGTGTGCTTCATGTCCTCTTCCGTAGTGATGTATTCCGGCAATTCAGTCACGCTCAGGAATGAATAGACTTTGCTCACCGTGCCGGGGACAAAACAGGCTTCCAGATCGCGATGCATTTGTCCGATCTGGCCCAGTTCAGCGGCGGTGAGCATGAAAGCGAGGTCGGCTTTGCCGCCGACATTCACGTAGCTGGTAATTCGAGGGTGAGATGCAGCCGAATTGGCCGCGATCAAGGATTCGAGTCGCTGGAGGGCGGCGGTGGATTGGCCGGAGGGCAATTGGGTCCAACGCGTGCGGTCAATCGCATAGAAGAGGTGCATCACGTGGATACCACGGCTGAGTTTCACTGAGGGCATCGGCATAGTAGGGAGGATTGTGTAGGGTTCGAGTTCGAGTTTGGGAGTCGGAGGGATTATTCCAATTGCAGCACCTGATCCAACAATTGCGGGAGCTGCGTCAAAATGGCCTCCTCTTGCGCGACGAGCGAGGCGCCGGCTTTCATGGCGGTGGAATGGAGTTTCTTTTGATTTTTTCCGGCGAACGCCAGGACGGGGATATGGGAAGTGGCGGTGTTTCGCTTGAGACTGGCGATGACCGAGCAGATATCCCCTTTGTGGGTATTCAGGTCGGTGAGGATGACCAAAGGCTTTTCCTTTTCGGCCAGGGGAAGGATGGCGGCCACCTCTGGGACGCCTTGGACTCTATAACCGAGATCTTGCAGCCGATTGACTAATTGGCTGCCGGGCAAAAGGTTTTCATAGAAGATAATCGCCAACGGCTCCGTCATGCGGCTGAGCTTGGAACAGGTGGGGGTAAATTGCAAAAAATTTTCCGGACACTTTGGGACGCAACGGTTCCAAGTCACACATCTCCCCAGGTTTGGAGCTGGAAAAAACCGATGAATACACCGAAGAGCGCAGAAGCTTGCGGAAATGGAACTTGACTGGGAAAAACCCGGAATTTATCTTCGCGGACGTTAGATTTTATTGCTGGGTTGCCAGCGACTTAAAGTCGGAGATCTTTCTGCCGACTTTTTTATTCCCCTGACGGGGAAATGTTGAGCGATATGAACGCCGAATTCTTAGCCGTAATCGAGTATTGGGAGCGTGAAAAGGGCATCCGCAAGGATGTCCTGGTCAAGGCGGTCGAAGAAGCTCTCTTATCCGCGGCCAAGAAAGCAGTTGGTCCCGCTCGCGATCTTCGGGTGGTGATTGACCCGAAAAGCGGAGATATTCGAGCGTTTGCCAAACTGATCGTTTCCGAAAAGGTCCTTTC
>JBFMDG010000898.1:0-2659 GCA_040754135.1 Verrucomicrobiota bacterium | reverse complement strand
GCGCAGAGTTCGACAAACCGAAACGTTTCGGTCAGGTCGTATTCAATCGGACATTCCGCCTTTACCCCGAAACCGAAGCGATAAGGCAGGCAATGCGAAAAATCCTCGGGAACCCCCGGACCAAGCTTGCCGGGTTGTGATCGCGCCGGGTCCGGTTTGAACGGCACGAAATCGAATGCGCTCAGCCGCACGCCCAGTTCGATCGGATTTCCATCGGCGCGAATTCCCGCGATGATCTCGCGTAGAATGCGGGTGCGGTTTTCAAAACATCCGCCGTATTTGCCCGGCCGCGTGTGCGCTCCGAGAAATTCATGCAGCAAATATCCATGGCAATGTTTGATATCGACGAAATCGGCCCCCACATCCCACGCAATGCGCGCCGCGGCCACGTAACATTCGATCAACGACTCGATCTCGGCATCGGTGAACACCTGCGCATCGCTCGTCACGTTGAATTTGCGATCCAGAATCGGATGGCGATATGCCACGCGCGGTTCCATGCGGAATTTATCTTTGGGTTTGCAAAACCGGCCGGAATGCGTCAGCTGAAAGCCAATCACCAGGTCCTCATCCGTTCCAAAGCGTTCCCGATGTGCCTCGACAAGCAGGGAACGGAGCGCGGCCAGATCTTTCTTGTTCTCATCGCAAAGGATGAGCTGATTGGGATTGGCGCGTCCGTCTGGACGCACCGCCATTGCTTCCCCTCCATAAATGAGTTTGGCGCCGCTTTGTCCGAATCGAATCCAGCGTCGCCGCACTTCCTCGGAGGCCCCGCCGGTGGCGGTGCCATCCCAGCCTTCCATCGGTTGGATAGCGATGCGATTGCCGATCGATTTGCCATTAATCTGCATGGAACCGACAGGCCTGGCCAGCGGCGAATCGCTGCCGATGCGGATCGTTTCATCGCACGGCAGATCGAGGCCGAGGTTTTCGATGTGTTGCCGGAAATCCGCTGGTGTTTTCAGCGAAGGAATGCGGACAAGCTTGATTGGGTCAGGCATAAAAAACGGCGCCGGTGCACAAGCCGAGGAGCGCCGGCGTGCTGGTCACTGTGGCGCGGTTGACCTCACGAGTTCAAGGTCGAAAGAGTTGAACAAAAAACTTTGGAAAAGAACTTGCCCGGTCAGTGAATGCCCCTATATTACGGCTCCGAATCGCGGGGTGGAGCAGCCCGGTAGCTCGTCAGGCTCATAACCTGAAGGTCCCTGGTTCAAATCCAGGCCCCGCAACCAATTTCCCTGGCCTTAAAACATCTGTTTTAAGGCCGTTTTTATTGGGGGATTGCACTTCCGCCAAGCGGCACGTTCAATCGCAAAATAAAGGCGCAGGCCGCGCGTGACGCAGGACAACCTTTTGTTGCATATGCAACATGAAGTTGGTCGAGCGCGAAGCCTTTTGGCAACCCCAACGGGATTGCGTCCTCCAGCCCAAGGTTGGCGCGCCTGCGAGGCTACCTTGGGTCATCATGAAACAAATCATCAGCCGCAACGCGGTTGTGGCAGATGTCGCGCGTGATGAACGGACGGGAATGGCCGCAACCGCGTTGCGGTTGAAAATAATTTCCGGACGGTAACCCAGGGTAGCTCGTGCCTCGCAACCGGCTTTGAGACGGAATCCTGTTGGGATTCTCAGCAGTCTTGGCTATCATAAGTTGGTTGCAATAATCAAACATTGCTCCGGCACGATGTGGAAAAGCCGCGAACCTGGAACAAAAACGGAGTCAGCCCGCTGATTTATGGCAGCAATGATTACTACCGAACGACCGGACACACCCGAAGCCAAAGCGTTGATTGAGGAACTCGAATTGCATCTTGCGAGCCTTTATCCGCAGGAAAGCCGGCATGGTTACAGCGTGGAAAAATTGCTCGCGCAAAATGTCGCCTTTTTTGTCATTCGTCATCTCGGTCAACCGGTCGGTTGCGGCGGGGTGCAACTGTTTGGAAGTGCCTACGGCGAATTGAAGCGCATGTACGTGCGGCCGGAATTTCGCGGGCTCGGATTTGCGCAACAGTTGCTCGATCATCTCGCCGATTATGCGCGGAGTCGCGGCGTCGGAATATTGCGGTTGGAAACGGGCATTCACCAGCAGGCCGCCATTCGATTGTATGAACGCGCCGGCTTCCGCCCAATCCCGCCATTTGGAGATTATAAAGACGATCCGCTCAGCCGATTCTACGAAAAACGGATCACGTAACTCGGCTCCGAGGCGAAGCGGCGTAGGACGCAAGGAGATTTGGCAGATCAATCAGAGCAAACGCGCTCATCCCCAAAATGGCTGAATTCAAAATTCCGCGCGCAGCAGGCGCGCGGCTTCCACTTTGTTGCACAATTTTCGATACGCTTCATCGATGCTCACAATCGCTCCGGAACCTGGCGCGAACCCGCAATCAGGATTCAATGTGATTCGCTCGGGCGCGATAAACTTGAGCGCTTGCCGCACGCGCGCCGCGATCGTTTCCGCAGAATCGATCTGCCCAGGGGTGACATCCACACAGCCCAGCCCAATTTCCAAATCCTCCCGCAATTCGCGAAACACGGCCATGTCCCCCGCTTGCGGCGCGGTGAATTCCATCGTCAAGTGATGCACTTGAAGCCGGTTTAAATGGGCAATGATCGGCCCGTATCCGCCGGCATGCGCGAGTTCGCCACGAGCTCGAGC
>JBFMDG010000897.1:0-2668 GCA_040754135.1 Verrucomicrobiota bacterium | reverse complement strand
GTTGCGATCTGTTTCAGATCAAAACCAGCGGCGGCAAATTTGAAGCGGACGAGATCTACTCGAACAACGTCATGGTCAATCATCATGGTGGAGTTGTTCTCGACCGCGAGCATGTGTACGGCTACTCCGATGGAAAGGGATGGGTCTGTCAGAATTTCAAAAGCGGCGAGATGATCTGGGAAGAGGAACGCAAGCTGGGCAAAGGCGCATTGGTTTGGGCGGATGACCTGTTGATCTTGCGCAGTGAAAGCGGTCCGGGAACGGTCGCGCTCATCGAAGCGACTCCTTCAGGTTACCACGAAAAGGGGCGCTTTAATCCCCCGGAACGCAGCCGTGAAAGCAGCTGGGCGCATCCAGTGGTCATCGGCGGAAAACTTTACCTGCGCGATCAGGACGTGCTGCTCTGCTACGACGTGAAGGCGAAACCGTGATCAGTCCGGCGGCATCATTGCGGAATGGTTCCGTTCAGAAATTGAATTTTGAAAGCGCCCAAACCAGCAAAATAAAAATTGTCGCGCCCAGTTCCAACGCGATCAATCCCCAGCGCCGCGCGCTTTTCAAATTCAGCCACATGTAAAATCCGCTCAGGGCCAGAACGATTACCAGAATTGCGGTCGCATCGCTGAAAAACTTCCACACATTGGCCCAGACCCAGTTTTTGTCCCCGTGCCCGGAAAAGATGTGGAGGATATGAACGATCGACCACGCATTGAAGTTGGTGGTTTTCAATGTCCCCTTCCCCGTGGTGGCATCGAGTTTGACGCTGGCAAATTGGCCCGGACGCTGCAGATCAAAAGCTAAAGTCTGCCGGGCTGGCTCGGAAACGATGCGATGAATCTCGCCGTCAATGTTGAGCTGCTTCAAAATCGCGCGCGCTTTTTCGAGGTCGGTGCCTTGCGCGGGAATTTGCACGGTGATGTCGCGCGTTGATTCCACGCGCCGCGAAAACCAATCCCAAACTTTCCAGCGATGATTGAGCACGAACCCGCTCACGGCGAAGAAGAGGACGAAAACGAGCGAGAACATGCCGGCATATATGTGAATCTTGCGATTGATTCTTTGGAAGGTGCTGGGACCGGGGTCGGGTGAAGGCGTGGGCGTTTGCATGCGGAACCATGCTATCGTGAGGCGATCGCGGATCAAGCATGCGCTGCGCTGCATGCATCTGTCGGGGAATTCAAAATTCTGATGGATGGTGGATGAGCTGGTCGGCCGAACTCGAGGCGCAGTGCGTTCCGACTGCAAGTTGAAGTTGGACATTGGTCCACGCCTTCCTTTGTCGAAAACATCGTCGGACAACTTTGTCGATCGAAGCGGTCGGAAAGAA
The DNA here is from genome assembly GCA_040754135.1 of Verrucomicrobiota bacterium. Taxonomy (GTDB): domain Bacteria; phylum Verrucomicrobiota; class Verrucomicrobiia; order Limisphaerales; family SIBE01; genus JBFMDG01. The sequence goes on along the minus strand of JBFMDG010000897.1, from coordinate 1,341 downwards.
TGTTTTCCGCGAGGGCGCGGAAAACTGCGCCCGAGGCGGGACGCGCTCCCCTCTCAGTGCACGGCGTGCGGTTGCTTTGTTCGGCTGAGCTGGTTGCCAATCCCAAGATGTTTTCCGCGAGGGCGCGCAAAACTGCGCCCGGGGGCGGGACGCGCTGCCCTCTCAGTGCACGGCGTTCGGTTGCTTTGTTCGGCTGGGCTTGGTGCCAATCCAAAATGTTTTCCGCGAGGGCGCGCAAAACTGCGCCCGAGGCGGGACGCGCTCCCCTCTCAGTGCACGGCGTTCGGTTGCTTTGTTCGGCTGGGCTTGGTGCCAATCCAAAATGTTTTCCGCGAGGGCGCAGAAAACTGCGCCCGGGGCGGGACGCGCTCCCCAAGTCGAACCGCGCTCGCCAGGTTCGACAAAGTTTGCGACGAGGTTTGCGACGAAGGAAGGCCGAGGCAAAAACACCGAGCTGCGGCTAGGCCTGTGCCCAGGAACGCACATTGACTTGACCGATGGGGCGGGGCTTTTATAAAGGACTGAATCAATTCAGCGGAAGGTGCTTGTATGAAACTTGTCGTTCACTTCTCTCGATTCGCATTTCTCAGTGTCGGCTTGATCGCATTGGCCATTCAGAATTTTGCTTTGCATCCGGTCGAAAATGAACCGCCCCAAGTCAAAATCGCTTTGCCGGTCGAGGGAGCGATTTTCACGGCGCCGGCCTCAATTCATATTGCGGCGCAAGCGACCGATCATGAAGAGGCCGTCATTACGGTCGAGTTTTTCGCCAATGGCCAGAGCCTCGGCGTGACCACCAACGATTTCAGGCTCAACTCTCCCATCAATCCGTTTCAAATCACCTGGAGCGACGTCCCCGCGGGCGAATACACGCTCACCGCCAAAGCCACGGACGCCAAACAAGCCAGCACCCTTTCCGAGCCGGTCAAAATCTTTGTCAAACCGGCCAGCACCCAAATCGAAGTCAGCGTGGCCACGCTCAAAGGCGAAGCGAGCGAAATCGGCGACAGCAAATCGCGCACGTTGATTTTCCAATTCATTCGCGCGGGCAATCGGGAAATTGACCTGCCCGTTTTCTATTCCGTGCATGGCACAGCCACAATGGGGCAGGATTACCCCGAGTTGGATGGAAAACTCCTGATCCCGAAAGGCGCGGAGGTAGCGACGCTTTCGTTCGAAGTGAAAGCCGATTCAATCGCCGAAGCCAACGAGAGCGTGATCGTGCGCGTCGAACCTCCGGCTTGCATCGAGTTAGCCACGCCGCCGCCGGATTGCTACAAAGTCGGCGCGCGCCCCGAAGCGCATGCCGTCATTCTCGGAGATGTCAATACGGTCAACGAA
>JBFMDG010000896.1:0-2679 GCA_040754135.1 Verrucomicrobiota bacterium | reverse complement strand
ATAAGTTGCGCGGCTACGTCGGCTTGACCATGGACATGGCCACGCAACCGGAGAAGGTGCTGGCTGCTTGCGAAGCGCTGATGCCGCACCTTTGTCATGTAGGTTTGACGACCGCTGATCCCGCCAAGCGGGTGCCAATCGGCTTTTGGATGCATCGCGGTTGTGTGCCGTTTGTGCATCCGCGGACGTTTGATTCGCATTATTGGCCGACGCTCAAACCGATCATTGAAGAATTCTGGAAACAGGAACACCAAACGCTTTTTTATGCGGAAGGCCGATGGAAACATCATTGGCAAAGATTCCGCGAACTGCCCGACCGCAGCATCGTTTATCACTGCGATCAGGACGACATTTTCGAATGTCACCTGGTGTTGCATGACAAGTTTGCTTTGAGTGGCGGCGTTCCCAACGTGCTGTTGAGTTTCGGCAAAGCCGCTGAAGTGCGCGAGATTTGCCGGCGCATCATTCGCGAAGTCGCGCCCAATGGCGGTTACATCATGGATGCCGGGGCGATCATGCAGGACGACACTCGCATCGAGAATTTGCGCGCGCTGACGGAAGTCTGCCGGGAAGAAGGAGTGTATCCATCGGGAACGTATGCCGCACCCGGCACGCTGCCTCCGTGCGAATCGGCGGATTCCATTCACGCACGCGCGGCATTGACAGGCATGTCAGGCCGAGCGGCCTCGCGCATTCCTCCAGGCGTTTGCCGGCCGTGGGAAGAAAAGGTTAAAGAAATTCCGGAGATCAGCGGGGATAAAGCGTTGATTCGAAAAGTTTGGAACGACATTGAAGCACTCGCCAATACCTACATCTGGCAAGTGCTGCTGAGTTTTTAATTCAAATGGACGGCCGCCTCTTGGAACTGCTCGCGCGTGCGCCAGTGCTGACGGACGGCGCCTGGGGGACGGAATTGCAACGGCGCGGTCTGCCTCTCGGCGAATTTCCCGATGTCTGGAATGTCTTGCATCCCGAGAATGTCGAAGCCGTCGCGCGCTCTTATGTCGAAGCCGGCAGTCGCGTGATCCTGACCAATACCTTTGGGGCCAATCGAATTCGGCTCGAATCGCACGGCCTGGCATGGCGCCTCGAAGAGATCAACTATGCCGGGGTTCAAATCTCGCTGCGCGCCGCCGCCGGTCGCGCCCGCGTCTTCGCCTCGATCGGTCCAAGCGGAAAACTGCTCCTGAACAACGAAGTTGCCGCGAGCGATCTGGCCGAAGCTTTCCGGGAACAAGCGCATGTCCTCGCCGATGGCGGCGCCGACGCGCTGGTAATCGAGACAATGTCTGATCTGGAGGAAGCAACCCTGGCCATCGCGGCTGCGCGCAGTACGGGACTCCCAGTGATCGCGTGCATGGTTTTCGATTACGGAGCGAATTCGGATCGCACGATGATGGGCGTGACGCCGGAACAAGCAGCCTCACGCTTAACGGCAGCGGGCGCTGATGTTATCGGGGCTAATTGCGGACTGGCCATCGAGCATTTTATTCCGATTTGCCAGCGATTGCGCGCTTCGACGGATCGCCCGATTTGGATCAAACCCAACGCCGGTCTGCCGAAAATTCTCGATGGCCAGGCCGTTTACGACATTGCTCCGCAAATCTTCGCCACCCATTTGCCCGCGCTGATCAAGGCCGGCGCTGATTTCGTTGGCGGCTGTTGCGGGACTAATCCCGAATTTATCCGTGCCATGCACCAGATCCTTTCCGCTGGCGAAATACCATGAAGGGTCGGGAGCGCATTCTTTCGCATTTGGCGGGCCACCCGGTGGATTGCCTGCCGCGAATGCCAATCACGATGCAATTTGCCTGCGACCTGATTGGCGCCAGGTATCGTGATTATGAAACCGATTTTCGCGTTCTCGTAGAAGGCCAATTACGCGTCGCCGAGCAATTCGATTTCGACTACGTCAACACCATGTCTGATCCCGCCCGCGAAGCAGCCGATTGCGGCGCAGCGGTCGAGTATCTGTCGGATTCCCCGGCCACGCTGATTGAAGAGCAATCACTCCTCGAAGACGCGACGCGATTGGCCGGCCTCAAAGTGCCCGATCCGCTCGGCGGCGGCCGCATGCACAACGCCATTCAAGCGGTGGCATTGCTCAAAGAAAAAGTGGGCCAGGACAAACTCGTTGAAGGCTGGATTGAAGGTCCATGCGCCGAAGCGGCGGACTTGCGCGGCATCAATCGCCTCATGCTCGATTTTTATGACGATCCTCAGTTTGTTCGAGATCTGTTTGCATTTGCCGTCGCCATGGAGCTTCGCTTTGCGCGCGCTCAAATCGATGCCGGCGCTGACATGATCGGCATCGGAGACGCGGCCGCCTCGCTCGTTGGGCCGCAGATTTACGAGGAATTTGTCTGGCCATTCGAAAAACAACTGGCGGACGGCGTGCGCGCCATGGGTGCGCTCGTGCGATTGCACATTTGCGGCAACACGCGCTTTGCGTTGGCCGGCATGGGAAAACTTGGCTGTGATCTTGTCGATCTCGATTTTCTTTCGCCGATGGAGGAAGCCCGAAGAAAAATGGGACCACAGCAGTGCCTGCTCGGAAATATCAATCCCGTCTCCGTCCTCCGAAACGGCACGCCGGAGGAAATCTGGCGCGCGGTGGCGGATTGTCATCGGCAAGCGGGCCCGCGTTATGTGGTTGGAGCGGGTTGCGAAGTTCCGCGC
>JBFMDG010000895.1:0-2693 GCA_040754135.1 Verrucomicrobiota bacterium | reverse complement strand
CATGAGAACGCTTTGGCCCCAACAAATATGACGAACCCGATCGCAGCGCAGGTGTTGCCCCTGCTGAAACCGTTCGAAGTCAATCGCACATTACTTGCCTGGCGCGCTCTCGGCACGGTTTGGTTAATATTCCTTGGCTGTTGCCTGGTGGTATTTCTTCACGCTGGTCTTGCTGCCGCCGACCTCGAGTGGACGAATGGTGCGGGCTTTCGCTCAGCTCCAATCACACCGCGCGCGCCCGGCAAAAACGGGTTCACAAAACTGGAGATCACCACCACCGGCATTCACTTCACGAATCAATTGGGCGATGACCGGTCGATCTTCAATCGCAATTTGCTCAGTGGTTCCGGAGTGGCGGCGGGCGATATCGACGGAGATGGCCGGTGCGATCTCTATTTTTGCGGGCTCGATAATCGTAACGCGCTTTTCCGAAATCTGGGCGATTGGAAATTCGAGGACGTCACAGCCGCATCCGGTGTGGCCTGCGATAATGAAGATGCCACGGCCGCTGCCCTGGCCGATATCGATGGCGATGGCGATCTCGATTTGCTCGTGAACTGCCTGAGCAACGGCACGCGCATTTTCCAGAACGATGGCAAAGGCAAATTCACTGAGATCACCGACGCTGCGGGCGTTCGTTCGAAGACCGGCAGCATGTCGATGACTCTGGCGGACATCGATGGCGACTCTGACCTGGATCTTTATATCGTGAATTACCGCCCGGTCACCATCATGGATGCGCCTTCGACGCAATTTCGCATTCAGATGGTGGGCAATCGCGCGCTGGTGGCGCTCGTCAACGGGCGGCCGGCCACGCTGCCCGAATACACGAACCGTTTTGTCGTTACTCCGTCCGGCAACGTGCTCGAACTCGGACAACCCGACGTGCTTTATCGCAACGATGGCCGCGGCCGATTCACTCCCGTCTCATTCACGGGAGGCGCGTTCCGCGACGAAGATGGCAACGTGTTGCGGGAACCGCCGCGCGACTGGGGATTGGCCGCGCAATTTCACGACATGAATGGCGACGGCGCGCCGGATCTTTACGTCTGCAACGACCTTTTCTCACCCGATCGCGTTTGGATGAATGATGGCAAAGGGAATTTCCGCGCGCTTCCGCCACTCGCCTTGCGCTCGACCTCGACTTTTTCCATGGGCGTCGATTTTGCCGATGTCGATCGGGATGACGACGTGGATTTTTTTGTGGTGGATATGCTCAGCCGCGAACATCAGAAACGGCACGTGCAAGTGGGCGAATCGAGTCCGGTCTTTTTCCCGCCCGGCCTGATCGACAATCAGCCGCAATATCTGCGCAATACACTTCAGGTGAATCGCGGGGACACCACTTTCGCAGAGACCAGTTTTTTTAGCGGCCTGGAAGCCTCCGAATGGTCGTGGGGCCCGATCTTTCTCGACGTGGACCTCGACGGATTCGAGGATATTCTGGTCACCAACGGCCAGCATCGCGATTTTCAAAATGTCGATCTGGCCAACCGCATGGAGGCCACACGCGCGGCGAAAGGGTTGACGGAAGAGGACCGCGTGCGCTTCGTGAAAATGTTCCCAAGCCTGGAAAGCCCGAACCTGATCTTTCGCAATCGCGGCGATCTCACCTTCGAGGAAGTGGGCGCCGCCTGGGGCTTCGCCACACCGGGAATTTCCCAAGGCGCTGCGCTCGCTGATCTCGACAATGACGGCGACCTGGATGTGGTGATGAACAATTTGAATTCGGCGGCGGGAATTTATCGCAATGATACGGCTGCCCCGCGTGTTGCCATTCGGCTAAAGGGCCGCGCGCCGAACACACAGGGTGTCGGCGCAAACATTCGCGTGACCGGCGGCCCCGTCGCGCAGGCGCAGGAGATGATTTGCGCCGGCCGTTATCTCTCCGCGGATGATGCCATGCGCGTGTTTGCCGCAGGGACCAATTCCAAGCCATTGACCATTGAAGTCCGTTGGCGCAGCGGACGGGTCAGCCACATCACCAATGCGGTGGCCAACCGGATTTACGAAATCGCTGAGCCGGAGTTGCAAGAGACAACGCCGCCGATCGAGGGGAAAAAGGCGCCCTCGCCGGTGTTTGTGGATGTTTCGCATTTGCTCAATCACCTGCATCACGAAGAGCCGTTTGATGATTTTGAGCGTCAGCCGTTGTTGCCCAACCGGCTCAGCCAGCTTGGTCCCGGTGTTTGCTGGCATGATCTCGATGGCGATGGCTGGGACGATCTTTTCATCGGCAGCGGACGCGGCGGCAAGCTGGCCATCTTCCGCAATAACACGCAGGGCGGGTTTCAACCGATGGACTCGCCGGCCAATCGGACGGTCACGCGCGATCAAACGGCGCTGCTCGGTTACAGCTCGCTGCTCCTGGCCGGCTCGTCCAATTTTGAAGACGGCCTGACCAATGGCGCGGCCGTCAAGCTCTTCGCTTTCCTTCAGAACAAAGCCGACGATTCATTCCCGGGCCGCCTTTCCTCCACCGGACCGCTCGCGCTGGCGGATATCGACGGGGACGATGACCTCGATCTCTTTGTCGGCGGCCGGATGATTCCCGGACGTTATCCCGAGCCGGCCACTTCCTGGATTATGCGCAATGACGCGGGAAAATTCGCGCTCGTCCAATCTCTCGAAAATGTTGGACTCGTCAGCGGCGCGGTATTCAGCGATCTGAACGGCGATGGCCGGCCTGATTT
>JBFMDG010000894.1:0-2695 GCA_040754135.1 Verrucomicrobiota bacterium | reverse complement strand
CACCCAGTCGCAATCTGTGGAAGTGAAACTTGAATCTGTAGCGGCACATCGCATCAGTCTGGTGACGGAAGCGGCGGCGCCGGGCTGGATCACAATCGCGCAAAGTTGGCATCCCTCCTGGAAAGCGATCGTAAACGGCGTCGAACATCCGATTTACCGCGCCAATCACGCGTTTCAGGCAATCGAAGTGCCGGCGGGCGCCAGCCGCGTAGAACTCGTTTACAAAGATAAGGCTTTCCGAACGGGCGCCGGGATTTCCATCGCGTCTCTGGTTTTGCTGGGCCTGCTGGCTTTTCGCAATCGAGTTTTGACTCGTCGAGAATCTGCTGCTTCGCGATGGATCACTCCGAGCGCTTCGAGTTCCGAGCAGACGCCGGTGGATTGGTTTTCGACGGGAAGGTTTGCAATCGTTCTGGCCGGATTGCTGGTCGTCCCGTTTTGGAAACTAATTTTCGGAATCGAAACGCTGTTTTATCGCGATTTTGGCGTGCTGGCGTATCCGGCAATTCATCACGCAAAGGAGGCATTTTGGCGTGGCGAAATTCCCTTGTGGAACCCGCTCAGCAACTGCGGAGCGCCATTTCTCGCTCAATGGGGCACGATGGTGCTTTACCCGTTTTCGATTTTCTACCTTTTGCTGCCGCTTCCGTGGTCGTTGAATGTGTTTTGCCTGGCTCACCTTTTCCTCGCCGGCCTTGGCATGTATCAACTGGCGCGGCATTGGACAAATCATTCCTTTGCCGCGGCGCTGGCCGGAGTGGTTTACGTTTTCAACGGGTTGACCTTTTCATGTTTGCTTTGGCCGAATTATACGGTGGCGTTGGGTTGGATGCCGTGGGTGGTGTTGCTCGTCGAACAGGCTTGGAAAATGGGCGGGCGAAAAACAATTCAAGCTTCCATTGTGGCCGCTCTGCAAATGCTCGCGGGCGTGCCGGAAATCTCAGTCCTGACGTGGTTGCTCCTTGCGGGGCTTGGGCTTGGCCATCTGCTTCGAGGCAAGGTGCAAAAAGGCAGGTTCGTACTGCGTTCTGGCTTGATTGTGATCCTCGTGAGCGGACTGATTGCCGCGCAACTGCTGCCGTTCCTGGAATTGCTGGGGCATTCGCAACGCGACGCTTCTTTTGCCACGAGCAAATGGGCCCTTCCGATTTGGGGCTGGGCCAATCTGCAGGTGCCGCTTTTTCATTGTTTCCAAACGCCTCAGGGAATCTTTTTCCAGTTTGGGCAGGAATTTTTCTCGTCGATTTATCTCGGTGTCGTCCCGTTGTTTTTTGGAATGCTCGCTGCCATCAGCGCTGCCTCGAAGCGGTTTTGGTTTCTCATAGCTTGTTTTGTTTTTGCGATTCTGATGGCGATGGGAGAGCACGGTGTCATTTACTCGTGGGTAAAAGAGCTCATCCCACTTGCCGGCGTGGCTCGATACCCGATCAAATTCCTCCTTTTGGGATTATTCGTTTTGCCATTGCTGGCCGCGTTCGCGTTCGCAACCTTCACGAATTCGTCGCGTTCATTGAGAAGCAAAACGATCATTTCGTTGGGCACCGCTCTTCTCCTGATTGTTGGCATTGGCCTGATTCTTCTTTGGGCCACCAAATCACCTTTTCCGTATGATCAATGGCCCGCGACACTCAAATGCGGGTTGGGGCGAATCCTGATTCTATTGGCCGCGGCCAGTTGTTTCCTGTTTTGCATCGGAAGCAGGTCATCAACAATCCAGATCGTTGCGAGACTAGGCCTGTTACTCGTGGTGGTCGTGGATGCTTTCCAGCATGTTCCCGTACAAAACCCAACCCTTCCCAGATATGCTTTGGCTCCGGGCCTTTGGGAAATGAGAAACAAATTTCCTCCGCCGAAAATAGGCGAAGGACGCATGATGATCAGCCCGCGCGCCGAACAATTGTTGCTTCGCAGTGGCGTGCCGAATCTCTATGACGACTGGCTCGGCAAAAGGCTCGCCCTTTGGTCGCATCTCAACTTGATCGAACAAACTCCCAAAGTGAATGGCTCATCGACATTGCAGATTCGCGAACAAGCCAAAGTACAGAATCTCTTGTATGCAACCACCAATGCTTCGCATCCACGCTTGTTGGATTTCCTCAATGTGACTCTGGAAACCGCTCCCGGGGAAGTCATCGAATGGCAGCGACGCACGACCGCTCTTCCATTCATCACTGCGGGTCAACGGCCCGTGTTTCTGCCTCGAGATGATATTCTTGAACGCATCGCTGCGGCTGATTTTGCGCCCGGCGAAATTGTTTATTTGGAGAATGGCGCGGAAGGGATCCCGCGTCTGACGAACGCGGCTCCAGCCAAGATCAACAGCCCTCTGGTTGGTTTTGGAACAGTGGAATTCGAAATTGAGGCAGCGGCTCCCGCCCTGGCCGTTATTGCTCAAAGTTACTACCCTGCATGGCAGGCGTTTGTGGGCGGACAGCCCTCCCCATTGCACCGCGCGAATTACGCCTTTCAATGTCTGGAAATTCCCCCCGGCAAACATCAGGTGCGTTTGCAATACACGGACCGCTCCTTCCGATTGGGTCTCGCCATTTCAATCCTGGCGCTCCTGGCGTGCGGCATAGGTTGGATGCGTTCGAAATCTGAAACGTAAATTCACGCACGAGATGCCACCCTCCATTTTTCGTGACAAATGGCGGAGGCCATTCGGCGTTGGGCAAATAGGAAGATTTAACCTCGA
>JBFMDG010000893.1:0-2696 GCA_040754135.1 Verrucomicrobiota bacterium | reverse complement strand
GCGAAGCATTCCCGCTTTCAAATCGCGCTCGAATCATTGGGTTGGAATCAGAGGGTTCATTTCGAACAGGAACAGCGGTTCAATGCATTCAGCGGTTCCCAATCAAAAATCCGTTTCCACAGCGCCAGACGGAATGCCATGGCGCAACACCCTTACGCATTTTACTTCGCTTGCCATCAACCCCTGCACTCCCGATTTTTTAATGTATGAACACTGAAGAACAAATTGCCGCATTTCGCCAAACCTATGCGGAACTGAGAATCGAAATCGCCAAAGTCATCGTCGGCCATGAAGCCATCGTCGACGGCACTTTGATCGCGATTCTTGCGGGCGGTCACGTGTTGCTGGAAGGAGTTCCCGGCTTGGGAAAAACGTTGCTGGTGCGCACGCTGAGCGAAGTGCTCGAACTCTCCTTCAATCGCATTCAATTCACTCCCGACCTGATGCCTGCGGACATTCTCGGCACGAACCTGGTGGTCGAATCGCCCGAGGGCCGGCGCGAGTTTCAGTTCCAGCGCGGACCGATTTTTGCCCACCTCATTTTGGCGGATGAAATCAATCGCGCCACGCCCAAGACACAATCCGCGCTGCTCGAAGCCATGCAGGAAAAGCAGGTCACGGCCGCGGGTGAAGTGCGCAAACTGGCTGAGCCATTTTTTGTCCTGGCCACCCAAAACCCAATTGATCAGGAGGGAACTTATCCCTTGCCGGAAGCGCAATTGGACCGTTTTTTCTTCAAGCTGATCGTCGGATATCCGAGCGCGGCGGAATTGAGTGAAGTCATCAACCGCACCACGGAAACAGCCAAGGCGCAAGTGAACAAGGTGCTCGATGGCGCAGGCTTGCTCGAATTGCAAAAACTCGTCCGCGAAGTGCCGGTGGCCTCGCACGTCAAAGATTACGCTGTCCGCCTCGTGCTCGCGACGCATCCAAAAACCGACACCGCCGCGGCCATTACCAATCAATACCTCCGCTTCGGCAGCAGCCCGCGCGGATGTCAGACTCTCATTCTGGCGGCGAAAGTTCGCGCCCTCACCCAAGGCCGGTTCAACGTGAGCTTTGAAGATATCCAAACGGTGGCAGCGCCCGGATTAAGACATCGTCTTATCCTCAATTTCGAAGCCGAAGCGGAAGGCATCACCACCGATCACATCGTGACGCAAATTCTGCAGGACGTTCCCAAAGATGCCGGGATGGTGAATGCTTGAGGACAGACGCGCCATCCTGCTTCGGGACTTGATCAAAACTTTTTTGCATGTCGTTGCTCACCCCTGAACTGCTCCGGCGCCTCGAACAATTTCAGTTGCTCGCACAGCGCCGGGCCAAGAGTTCCGCCAAAGGCGAACGCCGCAGCCGGGCGCGCGGTCAATCGGTCGAATTCGCCGATCATCGCAATTACGTGGCGGGCGACGATTTCCGCTATCTCGATTGGAACCTGTACGGGCGGCTCGACCGTTTGTTTCTCAAGCTTTACGAGGAAGAACGGGAATTGCCGGTCACGATTTTTCTCGATGCCAGCGAGTCGATGACCTTTGGGACGCCGCGAAAATTCGATTTTGCGCGGCAGATCACGGCAGCCGTAGCTTATGTGGCGCTGTGCGGGTTCGATCGCGTGTCGGTGATTGCATTTCCGGATGCATTAGGGGAAGGGGCGGTTCGCGGAGCATTGCGATCGGTTCGCGGCAAAAAATCAGCCCTGCAATTTTTTCAGAACTTGAATCAAGTGACGGCGCAGGGCACGGCGGCCTTTAATGAAGCGCTTCGCCGCGGCGCGCTCAGTGCGCGGCAGGCCGGTGCTGCCATTGTGCTTTCGGATTTCCTGGATCCAGCCGGATATGACGCCGGTTTGACCGCGCTGGTCGGCCGCGGTTTCCAAGTGAGCGCGGTGCAAATTCTGGCGCGGGAAGAAGTGAATCCGGAAACGTTTGGAGATTTAAAACTGATCGATTCCGAATCAGGCGCTATTCAGGAAGTCACGTTCGGGCGGTATCGATTGGCTGCGTATCAAAAAACCGTGCAGAATTTTTGTCAGCGATTGCGGGAGTTTTGCCAGGGGCGCGGCATCAATTATTTCATGACCACATCGGATGCTTCCCTTGAACTCCTGCTCTTGAAACAACTGCGCGAGGCGGAGGTGTGGGGATGAATTTTCTTTCTCCCATTGCCTTTTGGTTTGCGGCGGCCATTCCAGTGGTCATCCTGTTTTACCTGCTGAAACGCAAGCGCGTGGTGCACCTGGTTTCGAGCACTTTGCTCTGGCAAAGATTCCTCTCCGAAACCCAGGCCAGCGCGCCTTTTCAAAAGTTGCGGCATAACTGGCTGCTCGTGCTGCAGATTCTCCTGCTCGTGCTGGTGATCCTCGCTCTCTCCCGGCCGTACTTCGCCGGCAAAACGGAAAGCGGCCGGCTTCTCGTCGTCATCCTCGATGCCTCCGCCTCGATGCAAAGCACCGATGAAACACCGTCACGCTTCGAGAAAGCGCGCGGAGAAGCGCTCAAACTTGTGGATTCGCTTCACGATACCGATGCCATGGTGGTGCTGCAGGCGGCGGCTGTGACGGAAGTGAAGCAATCGCCCACGAGCGCGAAATCGGCATTGCGCCGGGCCATCCATGAAGTTCGTGTGACCGATTCGCCGACGCATTTAAGCGAAGCGTTGAAACTGGCCGAAACGCTGGTGCGCAATAATCCCAAGGC
>JBFMDG010000892.1:0-2698 GCA_040754135.1 Verrucomicrobiota bacterium | reverse complement strand
GCAGCTGCCGGCGGCGTGACTCGGTCCAATCCATATCCCGAGCCTGCGCTCTCATGGTTTCGATCGCCTGCATGAAGAACGTCGCCTGGGTCAAAAGCCCGATAGTTTTCAAGCCCGCCGCTTCTCCCACCTGTTCGAGTTCGCCGAAATTGACATCGGCGGTCAAATCCTGCCGGCCGGGATTTTCCAGAAGGTTTGAAGCGACACGATGCCCATGGTAACCGCGCAAACTCCCATTTGCCCGCGCGGGATCGAAAAGGGCTTGTCCGGGAAATCCATAATCGATAGTCATCAGTTTGCCGTGCGCCAGATGTTGCGCGGCTTGCATCCACCACGCCGAGCGGGCGGGACTCACCTCCAACACATAGCCGTCGGGCAAAACGCGAAGTAAGGACTCTGGAGCCAACGGAATCTCGATGGTCAACGGCATCGGGCGCCAAACAAATCGCTCCGATTCATCGAGGGCCACTCCCCATTCGAACCAACTGCGGTCGCCGGCGTTCCAGGCGAGTCGATGCACTGGGAATGCATCCAAAAGTTCATTGGAAAAGATGATGCCGCGAACGCCCGCTCGTTGCCATTGGCTCCAATCGTCGATCCAATGCACCTGCCCCGTGCGATGCCATGGCGCCAGCGTTTCTGTCTGCCAAGCGCGGCGCTGTATCGAGGGCTCGATGATCCAGTACTCGATGTGCGACAAGGAACCATACTTCTCGATCGCACTGAGCACGTCGCGGGCAAGCGTTCCGTCATGTGCGCCCGCTTCCACGATCTGACATGGCGTCTCGATCGATTCGAGCCAAACGGAGAATTGAAATGCGAGCAATTCTCCGAATAAAGGGCCGACGCTCACGCTGGTATAAAAATCGCCCTGTCGTCCGATCCGGGTGGATTGAGTTTCGTAATAGCCTTTCGTGGGATGATACAGCGCCAGTTCCATAAAGCGCGCAAACGGAATCACTCCCTGAGTTTTGATTTCGTCGGCGATCACGTGATGCAATTCGTTCATGAAAGATTTGCAACTGAATTCTCCTGGCCAAATGGCGATGCCCGATCGAACCAGGGTTGCGAGTGCGCATTCCATTAGCACCGGCAAACAGACGCAATCAAGCCGGCGTTGCTATGATCTGACGGAAGACTGCAAATCTCGAAGGCTATTCATTTGCGCTTCAGCCAATCGAGCACGCGGGTTTTGAAAGCTGGCTTGGCGCCGCCAAAATCCCTCGCCGCAGGATCGCACGCAATTCTCAGACTGGCTCTGAAAATTAAAACAGAACCCTGCCAACAATTTGGGAGCGTTCCACCAGGCCAAAGACGGACGTGGCGCGATTGTCTCCAATAACAAAATATTCCTGCGACCCCAATCGAATCGGCATCGTCGTGGAGGGAATCCGCGCGGTGGAATAACTGTCTTGCAATGGCTTTCCGTTCACTTGAATCCGTCCATCGACAATAGCGATCGATTCTCCAGGCATTCCGACGATCCGTTTGATAAGCCGATCCTCGCGCTGACCCAACTCGAGGACGACCACGTCGCCTCGTTGCGGCTGATTTTTGTAGTAGGAAATGCGACTCACGAGGTTGCGTGTGCCCGATTTGTAGGTGGGCATCATGCTGGAGCCGGAGACGGTGATGGGCAGGAAGAGTTGATGAAAGACAAGGTTGATCAGCACCGCCCAAAGACAGACTCGGGCCAAAGTTAATTTTGGGTCACGACCAAAAACGAATTCGTTCCAAAGCCGTTTCCTCCCTTCGCTCCACATTGCTTCCTCCGTTGGCGCTAACCTAGTTCGATCCCGGCCACTCTCAATCAGGATCACCCCCGAAAAGCCCGTGAGGGATTTTCAGAATTTTGGGCGTGAGCTGATTTGCCCCGATAGTTTAAGTCCGTTACGTCCTTGATCCGAAGCGTCATCCCAGGCGTGAGCGCGGTCAATCACGAAAACGCTGTAGCCAGCGGCGGCGAATTTCGCTTAGCTGTGGCGTGTCACGCATGAACTCGACAGAGCGGCCGATCTGGAAATGCCTCCCTGGGCTGCTCGGGTTGATCCTCGCGCCTTTGCTGTTCGGATCGGTGAATCCGGAAGGCCAGGCCGTGGTTGGATTGCTTTTTGGATCGAGCCTCTTCTTAATGGCCGATGAACTGGGTGAAGGCTCCGTTCGCGTGCTCAAGCCTTTTTGGATTTGGGTGATCTTGTTATTGCTCGTGCTTCCGTTGCTCCCCTGGCCAATCTGGGTGATCTCGAAAATCCATCCGGAACGCGCGGCCTTGGCTCAGGCTTTCCCGCTCGAAATCGGCAGCGCATCCTCTTGGATTCCCTTCACCGTGTCTCCGGCCAATACCATCCAACGGCTCTGGGAACTCGCGCTGGTGCTCGCGGCTTTTGTGTGGGCGAGACAATCAGCCGGCCATCCCGCTTTCGGTCGGTGGTTCGCTTTGGGCATCGGCGCGGCCGTGCTGCTTTTGGCGGCGAGCGATTTCTGGTTTCGCCGCGATGGCCAGCGGAGCGTTTTCGGACTTTGGCAGAGTTCGTGGGGGCAGGGGGCCGGAACATTTGCCAACAAGAATCACTTTGCCGGTTGGATTTATGTGGGCGCTTTGTTTGCGTGGGGTTGGTTGATGCGAAACGTTCAACCGCTACAAGGCTCGCGCCAAAATTTTTTAAGGCGGGAAAACCTTCATCGGCTCGACGCCATT
>JBFMDG010000891.1:0-2699 GCA_040754135.1 Verrucomicrobiota bacterium | reverse complement strand
CTCCAGGGGCACATCGGCGATGTCAATCCAGGCAATGGCACTCCGTGGACTGGCGATGCCGAAAAGGTTTCCGAGGCGGTTTATACGGCGTTGCATCACGCCGTGAATCATTCCGATCATTGGGCGGTATCGAAGATGCGCGTGCGGACCGGTGCGGCGGAGATTTCGTTTGATCTGGCGCGGTGGAACGATCAACTCGCGCGTTACAAGAGTAATCCGGAACAATGCAACCAGGGAGAATGGGTTGACGCGGGTTTTGCCCGAGACTGGTATGAGAGCGCCTCGAAGCGCCGCGCGGCGCGCACGCTTCGTTCGCCCATTTCCGTTTTGCAATTGGGCGATGTCGGCTTGCTGTTCCATGCCGCCGAACTCTATAGCTTCTATGGCTTGAAGGTTCGGCTCGACTCGCCTTTTGCCGCGACTTTGCTCGTGGGGTATGCGGACGATTTCATCGGTTACCTGACCGATCCGAAGGCGTACGAAGCCGGTGAATACGCGGCCATTGTGGTTCCAAAAATATTGGATTTGCCCCCGTTCAAGCCGGAAGCAGCGCGACAATATTCCGACGCGCTGCTGCAACTCGCGCGGAAAATCTGACCCTTTTCACGCCACGCTGCGGCCGCGTCGCGCCGGTCTTTCACCAAACTCACGCGTTACAACGCGCTTAAAATTCGGACATATCGCCATCGCACCATTGTCGAAAACTTCGTCCCAAACTTTGTTGCTCGAGAATCTTACTCGACAAGGTTTCGACAAGGTTTTCGAACAAAGGGAATGAGAGGCAAGACCTCTGTCCGACGCTTTACAACGCGCGATCGCCGTGTTCATCCGTTCGAATGCGCACCGCTTCTTCAATGTCGGAAACGAACACTTTGCCATCGCCGATTTTTCCGGTGCGCGCGCTTTGCACGATGACTTGCACGGCGGCATCGACCTGCGCGTCGGGCAGGACGATTTCGATTTTGGCTTTGGGCAGGAAATCGACCGTGTATTCGCTTCCGCGATAGATTTCGGTATGACCCTTTTGGCGTCCGAAACCTTTGACCTCGGAGACGGTCATGCCGACGATGCCGATTTCGTTGAGGGCATCTTTGACTTCGTTCAACTTAAACGGTTTGATAATGGCTTCGATTTTTTTCATGCGGGCACCTCGTGGTTTTAGTCGTTATAGGCGCGCTCGCCATGTTGCGTCAGATCCAGGCCTAAGGTCTCCTCTTCCTGATCCACACGCAATCCGGTGATGATATTGACGACCTTTAAAATGATGAACGTGGCCGCGCCGGCGAAGACGGCGGTGAAGAGAACGCCTTTTGCCTGGTTGATCAATTGACCAAGACTGCCGGCCAGCGATATGGGCGCGCCGCCGGATTGAAACGTGGAGGCGATGAGCGGGTTGACGTCCGAACTGGCCAGCAATCCGCAGAACAACATGCCCACCGTGCTGCCGACGCCGTGCACACCAAAAACATCGAGCGAATCATCATACCCAAAAGCCGCCTTCAACCGCGTCACTGCCAGATAACACACGACTCCGCCGACAATTCCGATGAGCAGCCCGGAACCCGGCGTGACGAAGCCCGAGGCCGGGGTGATGGTGGCGAGGCCGGCGACCATTCCCGAGGCGACGCCCAGAACGCTTGGCTTGCCTTTGAGGATCCATTCGGTGAGTCCCCAGCTGATGGCGGCGCCGGCAGCGGAGAAATGGGTGGCGGCAAATGCGCTGGTGGCGAGTTCATTCGAACCGAGCGCGCTCCCGGCATTGAAACCAAACCAGCCCACCCAAAGCAATCCGGTCCCGATGAGACTGAGCACGACGTTATGAGGCGGCATCGGTTCGTGAGGAAATCCCACTCGTTTTCCGAGCACGATGGCGCAGACCAAGGCGGAGACGCCGGAGCTGATATGGACGACGGTGCCGCCGGCAAAATCGAGCACGGGAACCGTGCCGCCAAGCGCCCAATTGAACAGGCCGCCTTTTCCCCAGATCATGTGGGCCAGCGGGCAATAAACCACTGTCACCCACAAAAGCATGAAGAGCACAAACGCGGAAAATTTCATCCGCTCCGCGAAGGCGCCACTGATGAGCGCGGGAGTGATGATGGCGAACATCAATTGGAACAACATGAAAGTCTGGTGCGGAATGGTCGCGGCATAATCTCCATTGGGCGCGCCCCCGACTCCTTTGAGCAGGAAATACTGCATCGGATTTCCGAAGAATCGCGAGCCCTCACCAAAGGCCAGGCTGTATCCGAAGAAGAGCCAGAAAGCGGAAATCAGCGCCATCAGAAACATGCTGTGCATGACGGTGGCGAGGACATTTTTGCGCCGCACCAGCCCGCCGTAAAACAGCGCCAGGCCGGGCGCGGTCATCATCAGAACCAACGCCGAACTCGTCAGCAGCCACGCATTATCGCCAGAGTTGATGGCGGGTTTGGCTGCTTCGAGGCGGGCAACGCGTTCTTCGAGGGTCACGGCTTTCATTTCGGCAGCGGATATTTCGAGGGCCGGAAGCGTTACCAAAATCAGTGCCAGCCAGAGGAAGGTACAGAATACGGGTGCGGGTTGTTTGGTAGTCATGGGCGGAAGTTGAATTAATTCGGAGCATTCGTGTCAAGAATGCTTTTGGGCTTTGGGCCCGGCCATCCGCGGCAATCCAATGCGATCAACGCGTAAAGACCCGAACGAATGCAGTGCGCAGT
>JBFMDG010000890.1:0-2705 GCA_040754135.1 Verrucomicrobiota bacterium | reverse complement strand
CGCGGCGTCAGTTTTGATTTGTGGGCCTCAAGCATGGGCGGATCAATGGCGCGGAGCGCCTTCACCCCGAGCGCGCGCGCGGCCGCTTCGCATTCGCGGCGCACTTCATTGTAATCGCCCGCGGAGAGATCGTGCTTGATTCCTGAATCACAGACGACCACAGCAACGCCCGCCGGCATCGGGTCGTGCGTCACCTTGTTCGTTTGGCAGTCGATTTGAATCACCTGCGACGCTTTGCCGAAGAGTGAAGAAATCTGGTCGAGGAGCCCGCAGTTGACTCCGACAAACTGGCTTTCAGCAGTTTGACAGATTTTGGCCAGGATCAGTTTCTCTTCCGCTGACATGCGCGGGAGTGCCCCGCGACGATCGCGTTGCGGAGGCTCGGCCAATCCAGTTGTTGTGAGGGTGAAGGGGAAGAGTTGGCGAACGATCAGGGCGGTGGCGACTTCAAGGGCGGCCGAACTGCTCATGCCCGCGCCCACGGGAATGGTGCCGTGCACGGCGGCGTTGAAGCCTGTGAAATGGACGCCGCGTTGCTTCAGCATCTTGAGGACCCCTTTGATGTAATTGGCCCAGGGCGCCGCCGGATTTTTCTCGAGGACGTTGCACGGAAATTTCTCGTGCGGCGCATAGGCAGTGGATGCGAGTTCGATGTAACCGTCCTGACGCGGCGCGGCTGCCATGTGAATGTAACGGTCCACGGCAATGGCCATGACGAGCCCCTCATTGTAATCGGTGTGGTTTCCGAGCAATTCGAGACGTCCCGGAGCCTCGAGGACATGGGCCGGGGCTGTGCCGAATTGTTCCCGAAAAAAGTTTTCGACTGGTGTCATGGAAATTTCTCCCGCGTCTGCATGGAATGTCCCTGCGGAAAGGAAATTTGCAATGTGGATGCGGTGTTCAGGCCATGAGACGGTCGAATTTCTGCGCGAGCTCGAAATCCTTTTCCGTCAGTCCGCCCGCGTCATGCGTGGTCAGCACCAGCGTGACCTCGTTCCAGCGAATGTCGATGTCGGGATGATGCCAGGCCTTTTCCGCCACGCGCGCGATGGCGTTCACGAATTTGATGGCCGCAGGAAAATCCTTGAATTCGTACGTCCGCCGGATGGCCGCGCCTTTTCTTTTCCAATGCGGAACCGTCTGCAGAGCCGATTTGATTTGCGCCGCGGTGAGTTTAGGCATGGGCTAGTGTTGCCAGATTGCCCGGAGTGGAGCAAGACGGGATCGGAGGTTCGATTCGACCAAAAACTCGCCGCGACACTTCCGCGATCTCTGCCGTAACTTTTTAATGATCGTAAAACGATGAATCCGCGTTAATGCAGAGTCAGGAGAAGGTAGAGCCAATTGGCCGTCACAAGGAGCGCGCCCAGTGGCCAGAAACGTTTTTGGAAAATGAGCGCGAAGGCCTGCGAAGCGTAAGTCGTGTGACGGGCGCGATCGATGAGCCAAAGCAAAAACCAAATGGCGACG
This sequence comes from Verrucomicrobiota bacterium, assembly GCA_040754135.1. Classification (GTDB taxonomy): domain Bacteria; phylum Verrucomicrobiota; class Verrucomicrobiia; order Limisphaerales; family SIBE01; genus JBFMDG01. Next base: position 1,235 of record JBFMDG010000890.1, on the reverse strand, counting down.
CCAATTACCGCGAGCGAGGTGAGCGGATTCAGCGCAAACGCCGTCATCCACTGCCCTTGTGCCCATGCGCCCAGCGCGCGGGTGCTTCCACAGAATGGGCACGGCAGGTGAAACACCCGTTGCATCCCGCACAAGGGCACCGGCACAAATCGTTGCCCGAATGGTGAAGCGACCAACATGGCGCCGAGCATCGCCGCAAACACCCACGGCGCGACCGGCCCTGGTCGAAAATGGCCGGCTTGCAACAGCGGTGGCTTGGCAGCGCGCATCATCCTGGTTACGGCGTCATGGTTACTGCCTCATGAAGGTTCCAACCGGAGGCGTCCGGGTTTGCTTGAGCAAGCTGATGCTGGTGAACATCGACCAAACCCAGGCGGCTCCAAACGAGACCAACCCTGCCTTGCCCATCCAGGGAAACGGTTTCGAGGGTGCGTCAATGCCGGCCATTTGTTGGTACATCACGTAAAAGAATTGCACGAACCATCCGATGATAAATGCAAAGCCAAGCAGCGCGAGAACGAGCTGCCCCGAACCCGCCCACCATCGGCGGGCAAACACCGATCCGAGCCCGGGCGTGGCGAGCTGATTCATGATCACGCAATTCCAGGCGGTCTCGCGATCAAGCTGTTTCGGCGGGCGCAGCAGAGAACAAAATTTCGTAAGCATACACATAGGCCGCGCTGATCCAGGGAATGGCCACGAACAACCCAACCAGGCAGGCCAGGGCCCCTCCAATCAAAATCAACAAGGCCATCGCGAAAAAGCCAATCATCACCCCCAGGTTTGCGGTCACGGCTTTGCGGCTCAGTTCCAGCGCCGGCCAGAAATCCATCCCTTTATCCATCATCAGCAGCGGCGCAAAACTGTACCAAGCCATCAGCAAATAAAGGCCGGGAATGATCAGCAGCGCCAGACCAATGATAATCAACACCGTGCTCACAATCCCGCCGACGAGCAATTGCACAAAATTGATGCGAAAGCCGCTCAGCGCATCTGCCAGCTCGGCCGGTTGGCGCCTAACCAGTTTCAAGCAAAGCCAATCAAGTCCGCCCCAGATGACGAAGGGCAAAGCGGCGCTCACAATCCATCCGACCGCAGGAATGAAATCGACCACGGTTTGAATGAGAAGCAGCAACGCCGAAGCGCCGACAAGCAGCCAAAACCGGCTGCGCAGAATCTCCCACCCGAGCCCAAGGCATCGCATGATGTCGATTTGCTTTCCCCGTTCGCGAAAA
>JBFMDG010000889.1:0-2721 GCA_040754135.1 Verrucomicrobiota bacterium | reverse complement strand
TTGAAGAAACCGACGCGGGCGAAATCAAAGCGGCCGCGAGGGAATTCGAGCGCTTGCAAAGGGAGCTCAAACCGGCGCGCGTCGGTTTGGTGCACGGCCGTCTTTCCGCTGAGGAAAAGGAAACCGTCATGAGCGATTTTCGAGCGGGCAAAGTCCAGGTGCTGCTTTCCACCGCGGTCATTGAAGTGGGCGTCGATGTGCCCAATGCCACGGTGATGATCGTCGAGAATGCCGAGCGTTTCGGGCTGGCGCAGTTGCATCAATTGCGCGGACGCATCGGACGGGGAGCGCACGAATCCTATTGCGTTCTGGTGGTGGGAGCGAAATCGGCTGAGGCGCGCGAACGATTGCGCATTCTTGAAGAAACGAACGATGGCTTTCGCATTGCCGAAGAGGATTTGCAGCGGCGCGGCCCCGGCGATTTTCTTGGCAAGGATCAAAGCGGCCTGCCTCCCATGCGCTTTGGCGATCTGACGGCTGATCGCGATCTCGTCGAGCTCGCACGTGCCGTGGCCAAACAGCGGCTCGGCCAAAGCGCTGTCACCAACGACGTCTTGCCAGCGGAGTCCAAAACCACGCGGCCGAATTTCTAAAAATTCTCGCGTCAATGCCGCACACGACGCAAGATGCGCCGCAACTATTTTCCATCATGAATCTCAAAGACAAAGTTTGCCTGGTCACAGGAGGCACTCGGGGCATCGGTTCGGCCACGGCGGTTGCGCTGGCCGAAGCCGGCGCGCATGTTGCCGTGATCGGCCGCACCGAAGATGAAGAGTCGGCGGCGACGATTCACAAGTTGAAAAGCATTGGAAAACCGTTTGCGAGCCTTTGCGCAGATTGCGCGCAGTTGACGGACATCCAGCGTTGCGTGCGCGAAACGCTGGCGAAACTCGGTCCGGTGGATGTCTTCGTCCATTCCGCAGGCGGACCGGTTCCCGGCGGATTGTTCGAGATCGATTCAGCCGCGTGGCACGCGGCCTTTGAGATTCATGTGCACGCCATTTTTCATTTTTGCCGCGAAATCATTCCGATGATGCAGAAGAAGAAGGAAGGCGCGGTGGTGCTTATCTCATCGACGGCGGGCATTCGCGGGGTGCCCATCAATCTTGCCTATCAGGTTGTGAAAGGCGCTCTGCCGCAGTTCACGCGCGCTCTCGCCCGCGAATTTGCCAATGACAACATTCGTGTGAATTGCGTCGCCCCGGGCGTGATCCGCACACGCTTCCACGCGAGCATGACCGAGCAGCAACGAAAGTTGAATCTCGAACATCGCATTCCACTCCATCGCGAAGGCACGTCCGAGCAGGTCGCGTCGCTCATTCTGGAACTGATTCGCAACGACTACATCACCGGTGAAACAATGACGATCGATGGTGGATTAACCATGCGGATCGCGTGATCGCGAATTCAGGTTCGCCTCACCTTCGGGGGCGAGATCCAATTCGAGTGTTCGAACCAGCAAAAGCAACGAGGCTCATGGCCGCTGGATCGTTCCATCATGTCCGCGGAGCCGTCCCCATTGGAGATCGAAGGGCGGGTCGTCGCGAATCGGATATTTGGCGGCGAGCGTTTCATTCACGTCGATGCCGAGGCCGGGTTTTTCGTTGCACCAGAGCATGCCATCGCGGATTTCGGGTGTGCCGGGAAAGATTTCGCGGAGCGGATCGTTGAACCCGGGCACTTCCTGAATACCAAAATTCCATGTGGCCAAATCGAGGTGCACATGAGCCGCGTGGCCGACCGGCGAAGTATCTCCCGGCCCATGCCACGCCGTGCGAACGCGAAAATAATCACACAATGCCGCGAGCTTGCGGGCGGCGCTGATGCCGCCGATTTGCGAGAGATGACACCGAATGAAGTCGATCAAACGGCCGCTGATCAGATCGAGCCATTCGTTGGGATTGTTGAACAGCTCCCCCATGGCGATGGGCGTGGCGCATTGCGAGCGCAAGACCTTGAAGTAACCGACGTCCTCCGGCGCAAATGGATCTTCAATAAAGAACGGCCGGTAAGCTTCGAGTTCTTTGCACAACCCAATGGCATCGATAGGCGCCAGCCGCTCGTGAATGTCGTGGAGCAGTTCGATTTTTTCCCCGAGCTTGGATCGCAAATGAGCGAATAACTTGGGCAAGGTCAGGCGGTATTCGGTTGGATCAAAACGTTCCCCGGCAAAGTGGCCTTCACCCTGCAAGGCGGCGTCTGAGCTCGCGCCATAGGTGGCGTTCCCGGGTGTCGAGACTTGGATCCGAATGTGGCGCACGCCTTCGGCCATGTAACGGCGCGCCATTTCTTCCACCTGCTCGAAGCTTCGGCCGCTGGCATGCCGGTAAATGGGAATGCCGAGACGGCATTTGCCACCCAGCAATTGATAGAGGGGCATGCCGGCGCGTTTGGCTTTGATATCCCAAAGGGCGGCATCGACACCGCTCAACGCGTTCATCAGCACCGGGCCGTTGCGCCAGTAGGAACTCTGGAACATGGCTTGCCAGAGATCTTCAATATTGTCCGGATCTTTGCCGACGAGGAACGGCGCCAGATATTCGTTCACGGCCGTGGCCACTGTGCGAATGCGCTGCGTGAACGTGGCGCAGCCCCAGCCGTATAAACCGGGCTCGCTCGTCTCAACCTTGACGACACAAAGCCGAATTCGGCCCGGCATCGTGAGCACGGCTTTCACCTTCGTAATTTTCAGCGGCGATGTTCCGCGCGCTGGCGAGGATT
>JBFMDG010000888.1:0-2742 GCA_040754135.1 Verrucomicrobiota bacterium | reverse complement strand
ACGCCCTTTCGAATTGCGATTTCTAATCTGTGCCAGCCAAACCGGCCCCAAACCACTCGCCGTCTGATCATGCAAGTCAGGCGGCCGCGCCAGGAATCCATTTCGCCTCTGGCCTGATCGGGATTTGGCTTGGGATCTCGCTGTTGAAATTTGGCAATCCAGTCATTCTCGATCTCATGGTCGAAAAACCTCCGGGCTTGCTGGAAATGGTTTTTTGGTCGTGGCCGATTTCGTGGGGTTATTTGATTCTCGCTTTGGTTGGGGTTGCCTTGGTGCGCTGGATCCGCTTTCCAAAAAACTCACCTCGATGGCTGATCGTCCTGCCGGTGCTTTGGTTGGGTTGGCAATTCGTGGCCAACATCAAGTCTGTGGACGGCCGACTCAGTTCAGCCACTTTGAATTACTTTATTTCCTGCACGGTGGCCTATTACATCGGTTTCCTGGTGCTGAGCCGTGCACAAAGCCTGAAATGGTTCTTTTGGCCAATCCTGGTGGGGTTTGTCCTGGTGTTGTGGTCGGGATTTGAACAGCATTACGGCGGGCTCGAAGCCGTGCGCCGTTTGGTTTATGAACAACCCGACTGGCAAACCCGTTATCCACCGGAATACCTCTTCAAAATCGGAAGCAACCGCATTTTCGCGACGCTCGTTTACCCGAATGCATTGGCCGGGGCGATTCTGCTGTACCTGCCGGTCTTGGTTTTAATCGCATGGCAGGTCACCGCGCGTTGGTCGCAAAATGTCAGGCTCGTGGCCGTCGGTCTATTTCTGTATGCGGCTTTGGCCTGCCTTTTTTGGTCCGGATCAAAAGCGGGGTGGCTCATCGCCGTTCTCATCATTGTCGTTGGATTATTGCACCAACCGTTGGGACGGAAATGGAAATGGATCATTGCCGCCCTGGTTCTGGGCGTGGGGTTAATCGCCTTTGCGGTGAAATTCTCCGCTTACTTTCAGCAAGGCGCCCGGAGCGTGGGCGCTCGGGTGATTTATTGGCAGACGGCTTGGGCAATTGCCCTCGAGCATCCGGTTTTCGGAACTGGCCCCGGCACTTTTTCGAAGTTGTATCAGCGGATGAAACCGCCTGGAGCGGAAATGGCGCGGCTCACCCACAACGATTATCTCGAACAAGCGTGCGATTCTGGATTTCCGGGTTTTCTCGCATACGCAGCCTTGTTTTGTGGTTCGCTGATCTGGCTTTATCGCAAAAGTAGAACAACCAAAACGGCAGTGCCCTTTGTCATTTGGCTCGGATTGCTTGGTTGGTCTCTCCAAAGCTTCGTCGAGTTCAGTCTCTACATCCCCGCGCTCGGCTGGCCCGTTTTTACTCTATTCGGCTGGGCTGCCGGTTTCGAACCTGAGAATGGCATGGACAAAGAAACCCGTGCTGCCTAGTCTCCGCTGCGTTCCATGAAAGTCCTTTTTCTCAATGGACCCAACCTGAACCTGCTCGGCCAAAGGGAACCTGCTGTTTATGGACAGGCCACCCTTGCGGATATCGAAGATCGAGTTCGAAAACGAGCCGCGGAACTGAGTGTAGAAATCGATTTCCGCCAAACCAATCTCGAAGGCGAACTCGTCACCTGGATTCAACAAGCTCGTGGGAATTTTGATGTGATTGTCATCAACGCGGCGGCTTACACACACACGAGCGTTGCGTTGCGCGATGCGATCTCTGCGGCGGGTGTTCCGGCCATTGAAATTCATCTTTCGAACATCCATGCGCGCGAGGAATTCCGACACAAATCACTCATCGCATCCGTCTGCCGCGGGCAGATCGCCGGTTTTGGTCCGCATTCGTACATTTTGGGTTTGGACGCGGCCGTTAACCTTAACGAGCCGCGCTAATCGACCAAATCAGCCTTTTTTCGAGGCATTTTTCGACCGGGATTTGGCGGTCTGAATGTTTGCTTGACGCTGATTTGGTCCAGGATTACTCTCGCCGCCATTCGAAACATAGATGAGCAGGGTCGGAAATCGACTGCTGCTCTTTTGCTTAATGAGAAACGCCATTATGAAACTGAGTTCCATCCTCATCTCAACCGGGAGGGGTCTGTGGACTTGAAAGATATCAAGGCGATCATCGATCTCATGCGAAAGAATTCCATCTCGGAATTCGAGCTGGAAAAACAGGATTTCAAAATCAAACTCAAACGCGGTCCCAATGGCGGCCCGGTCCTGGCCCCGGAGGAGGGAGGGTATCCAGCCTATGCGCCGCAAGCGATCCAAACCCAACTCGCTCCGCCTCCGCCCGCTCTCACCGCTCCAACCGCTTCTTCTGACCTGGAAATCCGATCCCCCATGGTGGGGACCTTCTATCGCGCTCCCTCTCCTGAATCGGCCAATTATGCCGAGATCGGTACAGAAGTGAATCCGGATACAGTCGTCTGTATCATCGAGGCCATGAAGGTCATGAACGAAATCAAAGCCGAGGTGAAAGGGGTAATCACCCAAATCCTGGTCGAGAACGCCAAGCCGGTCGAGTTCGGCCAACCGCTATTCAAAATCCGGCCCAGCTAGCGGGACCGCATCTCCGGAAGGGGCGCCCTTCCATGATTGCAATCCATTGACCCATGTTTGAGAAAATCCTCGTGGCCAATCGCGGCGAAATCGCCGTCCGCATCATTCGCGCTTGCAAGGAGCTGAACATCCGCACGGTGGCCGTTTATTCCGAAGCCGACGTCAATTCCATGCACGTGCAGCTCGCTGACGAAGCCATTTGCATCGGTAAATCGCCCAGCAGCGA
>JBFMDG010000887.1:0-2763 GCA_040754135.1 Verrucomicrobiota bacterium | reverse complement strand
GGCGTCGAAAAAACTCGCCGCTTCGATGAGGTGAAAACATTCCTGCTCGGCGAAAAGGGAACGGATTCGCTCGCCGCTGCCGCCGCGCGGTTGAATTTGAGTTTGCCGGCTGTCAAGGGACTGGTGCACCGATTGCGCCGGCGTTTTCGGGAATTGATTCGGAACGAGATCGCGCAGACGGTGGCTCGGCCTGAGGAGATCGAGCAAGAGATTCGCGATTTGTTTTCGGCATTTGGCGGTTGAAAAGAAATCAAAAAGACTCAGCAACTTTCAACGGCTTTTCCTTTTGTAAGCAGCACAACCCAAACAACAATGTCTGGCCCCAACCTTTGCCCGATGTGTCAGAGCGCCTTGCCGCCGAGCGCGCCGGAAGGATTGTGCCCCAAATGCCTCTGGGCTTCCCTGCTGACGGCCGATGCAAACGCCGAGCAGGAGCTGCTCGAATCGCCGCTGGTTCCATTTCCACATGGAAAGCGTCCAGACATTCTCGGGGATTATGAATTATTGAGCGAAATCGCGCGCGGCGGCATGGGTGTGGTCTATCGTGCCCGCCAGATCAGCCTCCAACGCGTCGTGGCCTTGAAAATGATTTCGACTCCACGATTGCCTGGCGAAGCGGAGATGCAGCGTTTCCGCGCCGAAGCGGAGGCGGTGGCCAGGCTCGAACACCCGAACATCGTGCCGATTTACGAAGTGGGTGAAGAGGATGGCCGCGCCTATTTCACTATGAAATTCGTTGCAGGCGGGAGCCTGGCCGACCAGCTCGCGCAACTGCGCAGCAGCACGAACCCGCCGGATGCGGAGCAATCCTATACGAGCGCGAAGGAGATTTCTGGTTTCCCGTCCGAGTCTGCCGCAACGCTCATCGCCAAAATCGCTCGCGCCGTTCACCACGCGCATCGCTATGGCATTCTGCATCGCGATCTCAAGCCGTCGAACATTCTCCTCGATGAACGAGGGGAACCGTTGGTCACCGATTTCGGGCTGGCCAAGCAATTGGAAACGGAGAGCCACCTAACGTTGAGCGGCGCCGTGCTCGGGACACCGGCTTACATTGCTCCGGAACAAGCTGTCGGGGGCAAATCACTCACCACAGCCGCAGATGTGTACAGTTTGGGAGGCATACTTTATGAGTTGCTCACCGGCCGCCCTCCTTTTCAAGCAGACACTCCGCTGGCCACGTTGAGGCAAGTGGTGGACCTCGATCCGGTTCGACCTTCGGCCATCAATCCCGATCTGGATCGTCAATTGGAAGCCATTTGTCTGAGCTGCCTGCACAAAAATCCGACGCAACGCTATTCCTCGGCAGAAGCTCTGGCCGATGATCTGGATCGCTGGCTCCGGCACGAGCCCATCCTTGCCCAACCCAGCACATGGACAGATCGAATCGGCAAATGGTCCCGACGCCACCCGGCCCGCGCGGCTTTGATCACCCTCGGCATCCTTGCCCCAGCGATAATCATTGGTGTGCTTTGGGACGCCGAACGGAAATTGCGCCGCGAACGAAATAACGCCGTCGATCAGGAAGCCAAAGCGCGAGTATCTGCACGCCACGCAGAAACTGCCGCCGGACAAGCCAACCTGCTTCGCGCCCAAACGCGCCAAAGTTTGTATGCCGCGGACATGCTCCTCGCTCAACACGCGCTGGACGAGGGCAACTTGAATCTCGCCCGGCGTTTGGTGGCCTCTTACCGCCCCTCGATTGTCAATCACGCGGGGGCAACGAATGCACCCGATCTTCGCGGCTTCGAATGGCGTGTTTTGTGGGAGCGTTGTCAGGGCGAAAAACACGAAACGCTTCTCGGACACTTCAATCCCGTTTATTCGGTCGCCTTCTCTCCAGACAGCCAATGGCTCGCCTCGGGCGATGCTCAGGGAAAGGTAAAGCTATGGGAGATGGCTTCCCGCCGTCCGTTCGCCACACTTGAACTGTCCAATAAAGCCGTGGTCCAAATTACGTTTTCGGCGGATGGCAAGTCGCTCTCCGCATCCGACGAATCGGGACGCGCCGTTGTCTGGAATCTCGCCTCGCGTGAAATCGTCTGGCAACATCAGGGCCGAAATCCTCTCGGTGTTCAGTTTTCTCCCGTAACACACTGGATAGGCGTCACCAGCGGAGATCTGGGGCTCGCCACCAATTCCTACGCGCGCGTGATCGATTGGACCACTGGCCAGGAAGTTTTTCGCGTCGGCCCACAAGCGGATTTCGAAGCCTTCTCGCCCGATGGCAAACTGGCCCTCATCACCCGCCGCAAAGAGATCGGCACGGAAATCTGGGAATTGACGACTGGCAAGGTGCTCAAAACGATTCCGGGGTCCAATGCTTCGCTGGCCGTTTCACCGGATGGCAAAATGTTCGCAGCGTCCTGGCCGGCACGCGGAGTTTTTCTCGCCCACATTACCGGTTCGCAAGAATCCGTATGGCTGAATTCCCCGGCGCCACTAGGCTCCGTTTTGGCGTTTTCTTCTGATGGTTCCATGCTCGCTGGGGCCAGTTCCGATCAACGCGTGCGCTTATGGAATGTGAGTGAGCTGCGCGAGATGGGCCATTTGCTTGGGCACGTCGATTCAGTCACCAGCGTGGCGTTTTCACCCGACGGCCAATGGCTGGCGTCCTCTGGCATGGACCATAGCGTCTTGCTCTGGCCGACCGCGGCGAAGCGGGCAGCCACGGTCATTTCGAATACGTGGCCCCCTTACGTGATTTCACCCGACGGTTCCAAGCTCGCAGGAATGGTTGGAACGGACGTGACCCGGCGCACA
>JBFMDG010000886.1:0-2772 GCA_040754135.1 Verrucomicrobiota bacterium | reverse complement strand
CCTGTCTTTCCCTTTGTCGAAAACACTTTCGAGAACTTTGTCGAGAGACTGAAACTTTTTTCAGAGGTAATGGTTTCCCGCAAGGTTGCGACAAAGATTTCAAAGAGGAGTGGCCTGAATACTTTTGCATCGAGAATCGGGCATGGGCTGCGGCTGGCTTTCAGCACCACCGCGGCGAGTTGGCTTTCGGCCCGGACGATCTGATTTTCGGTTGGCCGGTAGGACCGCTCATGCTTTACTGCCGCGCATGCAAAATCCAATCATCGTGGCTCTGGACGTTCCCACGACCGATCGGGCCCTCGCGCTCGCCGAGCAATTGGCGCCGGTGGTCGGCGCATTCAAAATCGGCAGCGAATTGTTCACTGCGGCAGGGCCCGACATCGTGCGGCGCATTCGCCAAACGGGCGCGTCCGTTTTCCTCGACCTGAAATTTCACGACATTCCAAATACCGTCGCCAAAGCGGTTTCCTCCGCGGTGCGCCTCGATGTGCAAATGCTCACGGTGCACACCAGCGGCGGATCGGAAATGCTGCGCGCCGCGGAACAGGCCGCCCAACAAACCTCGCGTGATCTCGGCCGCCCTGCGCCGCTCGTGCTCGGGGTGACCGTGCTGACCAGCATGGATGCCAACGCCCTTAGCGAAATCGGCTGCGAAGCGGACGTGGGCAAACAGGTGGAACGCCTCGCCAGCCTCGCCGTGCGCTCTGGATTGCGCGGCCTGGTTTGCTCGCCGCTCGAAGTGACCGCGCTTCGCCTGATTGTCCCCTCGGAATTTCAGCTGGTCACACCGGGCATTCGCGGCCCCAGCGATCCCACGAGCGACCAAAAGAGAACGCTTAGCGCCCGCGAAGCTTTGGATGCGGGCGCGAATTGGCTCGTCATTGGCCGCCCCATTTGCGCCGCGCCAAATCCGAAACTGGCCGCGGAAGCCATTCTTTCCTCGTTCGAATCATCCCCAACGTAGGACAAGTGTCTCGCCGGTCATTTTCTTTGTCGAAAACATCGTCGCAAACTTAGTCGAAAAGATTTTCGATCGACAAAGTTCGCGACGCGACGAAGTTTTGGACAAAGACTGCGATGCAACCTTTTGTTGCATAGGCAACGAAATTTTGCATGGCCTGCGGGAAGGCGATGGAACGGCTGTCCTGCTAGGCTTCGCGCCATCGGCCATTTTCCGTCTTTAATGTTTCGTTCCCTTCTGTCGCCTAAACGGGCACCTCGCATCCGATCGATTCCGTCGGGCAGTCATTCAGCGCGGCCTGGGCCTGCGCAGTTTCTTCGGGTGTGCCTGGCTGACGGTGAACAAAGGAGAATCCAGTGGCAGGATCGCGCCGAAAAATCTCCGGCACTGTTGTGCGACAGAGATCGCAATCGATGCAGCTTGAATCGACATAAAATTTTCCGGGCGCATTCAACGGCAAACGTTCTCTGGGATCGGCCATAACAAGGTTCCTTTCTCTTTTTGACTCACCTTACCGCCCAAACCACAGTTGAGGGAAATTCATTAGCTGAATACACTCATGCAAATGATGCATCGATTCCTCAGTACAGTCCCATTCGATCTTTATGAGCTGGCGCTCTTTTATCTGGTGGTGAAGCACGGCAGTTTTACGAAAGCAGCCGAGCTTGCGGGCCTCACCCAGAGCGCGATCACGCGCCAGATTCAAGGAGTCGAATCCCGCCTGGGCATCCCCTTGCTTGAACGAACCACCCGGCAGGTGCGCGTGACGGATGGCGGGCAATTTCTCTTTCGCGAAGCGGCGCGATTGCTCGGAGATGTTGAACAATCACTGGAAGCGGTGGCCCAACAATTCGGCGGCGCAAGAAAACAAATTCGCGTTGGCGTCTCGCGAACGATCGGCTTGTCCTACCTGCCCGGATTTTTCCATGCCAATCTGCGCCGCCTGCCGCACGTGGGCTATCGGGTCACCTGTCAGAACAGCGCTGATTTGCTCTCTGCGGTGGAAGCGAGCGAAGTGGATTTGGGTGTGTTGTGCCCGCCACGGCGGCTTCCGAAAACCGTGCGAGTGACGCATCGTTTCGAAGACGTGTTTGCCCTGATTGTACCGCGGGATCAGTTTGCCGACGCGCAGGGGCGCCTGAAGACCAAAAGCAAAGCGCGTCTGGATTGGGTCGGCGCGCAAAACTGGCTCTTGATTGACGAACAATCCAACACCGGCCAGCGGCTTCGCGCCTGGCAAAGAAAACTCGGCTGGCAAATCGAACCGACGATGCAACTGGATAATTTCGATCTCATCATCAGCCTGGTCGCTTTGGGCATGGGTGTGAGCATGGTTCCGGTTCGCGCTCTGGCGATCTACAACCCGCGCAAGAAAATTGCGCGCATCCCATTGTCGAAGACGTTCAGCCGCGAACTGGTGGTGGTGGTAAGAAAGCACCGGAAACTGCCGGAGCACTTGAGCCAGTTCATCGACAACATATTGTTCTAATTCGCTTCTTCGCGTGGCGTTGCTCGGGGGCGGCGCGTTTCGGCCGCGCGCTGCACATCGCGTTCGCGTATCCGGCCATCGCGTCCGGTGCCTTCGATCTCCGCGGGATCGACGCCCAGATTTTCCGCGGCACGGCGGGCGCGCGGCGAGATGCGAAGTAAACGTGGGGCGACTGCGGCTTCAGCCTGGTTCATGTCGCGCCCTTGTGGCCGAACCGGGTCTCGAGTCTCATTTGCGCGCTCGAATGAATTTCCAACAGGCGCTGACGGTTCGTTTTGAGTTCCCGCGTCTTCGTCCGGCGCGTGCATTCCCGCTGCGGCCT
>JBFMDG010000885.1:0-2791 GCA_040754135.1 Verrucomicrobiota bacterium | reverse complement strand
TTCCTCCTGCCGTTGTTTCAGATAATCGTCGGCAATCGCCTGAAGATCGTCGATGTTATAGAGGTAAACATTATCCACAAAATTGACCTCCGGTTCGATGTCGCGCGGCACGGCGATATCAATGAGGAGCAGCGGCTGGTTTTTGCGGAGTTTCATGAGCGGAGCGAGTTTGGCGCGATCAAGGATGTAATGCGGCGCCGAGGTGCTGCTGATGACGATGTCAATCCTGGCGAACTCCGCGCCCCAATCGTCAAACTGAACGGCGCGTCCACCCACTGGGCCGGCCAGCTCCTGGGCGCGATCGAAAGAACGATTTGAAACGAGAATGCTCCGCGCGCCCCGGCTGAGCAAGGCCCGCGCGGTCTTCTCGCTCGTGTCGCCCGCGCCAATGACCATGACGTGGCGGTCTTCGAGCGAACTGAAGATTTTCTCGGCGAGTTCGACGGCGACGGAGCCGACGGAGACGCTGCCGCGTTGGATATTGGTTTCGGTGCGGACCTGTTTGGCGACCTGGAAGGCGCGTTGAAATGCTTTATTGAGGCGGCTGCCGGTGTGTTTGTGCTGGAGAGCGAGGTCGTAAGCTTTTTTGAGCTGGCCGAGAATTTCCGTTTCGCCGAGCACCATGGAATCGAGACCGCAAGCCACTTTGAAGAGGTGTTCGAGGCTTTGCGGTTCGTTCAAGGCGTAGAGCTCTCCGTTCTCGAGGGGCTCGGTCACCTGGTGGCACGCCGCCAGAAATTCCTTCAGCGCGCGGAAGGTCTCGCGATCGGCGCGCGGCGTCGCGGCGTAGAGTTCGACCCGGTTGCACGTCGAGAGAATCACCGCTTCGTCCGCCAGACCGGAGGATCGCAACTTCTCCAGCGCGACCGGAATGGACGCCTCGGAAAACGCGAACTTTTCCCGCACGGTTACGGGCGCCGAATGATGGCTTAAGCCAAGAATGACAACGGGCATATCAGGTAAAGAAATGCCACCGGCCGGGCCCGATGCGTTTCCGAGACAACGCAACGCGCGCATCGAACGCTGGGTTGGGCGTTGAACGGGAGTCCAAAAAAAAGTTCATGTCGCTATTGTCGATGAATTCCCGACAGCAAATAAAATCCCCAAAATGTCATCAGCACGAAAGCAAAGCTCCCCAGCGCGCCCCAGGCAAAGCGGCGTCCGCCCTGGGAGAAAAACCAGCGCATGACCAGCAACGTAAGATAAAGGCACCAGACAAAAATCGACCAAAGCACCATCGGATCGCCGATGTATTTCTTGCCTGGGGGAAGATCGATCCAAACCGAGCCCACGAACAAACCGGCCGAAAGCAAAATGAATCCAGCGAACAAGAGCCGGCCCATGACTCGTTCCAATCGCTGAATGGGCGGCAGGAGCGACACCACCGCGCGCAGTTTGTGAAATTTCAGATTGTGCTCCTGAGTGAGATACATCAACCCGGCAATCGAGCTGAGCCCAAACGCGCCGTAGGAAAGAAGAATCAAAGCGGCGTGCAGACTGGAAAAGCCGTTCACAAATTCCGGCCGCGGCCCTCGCACATCCAGGGCAGGCATGAGCGAGAAAACCCCGATCCCAAACAGGAGCGGCGAAGCGAAAGCGCCGAGAAATCGCAAACGCGGAAGCAAGCCAACGATGAGGTAGGCGGCGACGATCGTCCAGGCGACGAAGGTCATGGCTTCGTACAAATTGTTGACCGGGCAACGCTGAAAGGAAAAGCCGCGTTTTACCATGGCCACGGTATGAAGGAGAAACGCCAGCGCAAGGAGCCCGTAATTGATGCGGTTATGATGCCGGAATCCGTCGCGCCAAAGGAAAATCGAGTAAAGCATGCTCAGGCCATAGACAACCACGGCCAGCAGAAACCAATGACGCTCGTTTTCCAACCAATGCACGGCCCAAGGTTAATCCAGGCCCATCACCCTGCAAGCCGCAAAACCTTTTGGCAAAAGAATGACAAAAAATGGTCAGGCGCACTTTGACGAAAGCTATTCCCCTTTCCACGGAAGCTCATGTGCATGCCGCCTCAGCTTCAGCCAATCAGGCGAAGCAGGTTTGGTCGTGAGGGAGAAATGTTCCAGCCGGGTTGGATCTGAACGCGCGGGACTGCAAACGTGACCGTCCGAACTGGGCCAGCGGATTCTCCGTTTCAGCTCGAACCAGTTTCAGCGCAAAGCCGCTGGGTTGCGTTGCGCTGGCTCAAGGCGCCGACGCCGATTCCATTTCCTTTAAGAGCGTGTCCACGGCTTTATCCAGATGTTCGCCGCGCGGACCTTTGAAGCGGATGACGCCTTTGTGGTCGAGCACGTAAATGGTCGGCCAACCGCTCACGTTCCACGCGCGGGCGATCGGTCCGTCCGTATTGCCGCCGTCCCACCAGGAGCGCCAGGTGATATTTTCGCGTTTCAAAGCGGCGCGAAGGCGGTCTTTTGGATCACTGTTAATTCCGAGGAGGGCAAACGGTTTATTTTCCAGGCGTTTCACGAGCGACCGCTCGTGTGGGTACATGGCCCGGCAAGGTCCTCACCAATCCCCCCAAAAATCCAACACCACCACCTTGCCCCGATATTCGCTCAGTTTGAATCGATTTCCGTCCAGATCTTCGCCTTCAATTTCCGGCGCCACTTTTCCAATCGCCAAATGCCGAAGTTCGAAAAGCTCGGCCTTGGCCGCGTCTCCAAGCGTGCCGCGCCAATGAGGGACATCGGCATATTTCTCGACGACGCTTTCGAAAAGTTTTTCCGATTGTGCAGCTCGATTGGGAAACCGCTCCAGATATTTGGCGAGGCTGAAA
>JBFMDG010000884.1:0-2807 GCA_040754135.1 Verrucomicrobiota bacterium | reverse complement strand
CGAGCGGACGATTAAAACCCGCGGCGCCGATGGCCCGTCGCAATTTTTGCTCGGGCAGATTCGCAAATTGCGGTTGCATCCGCCTCCGCCCGGATGGCAAGGGGAAATTGATCTGGAAGAAAAGTAACGCGCATCGCAAAAGACAAACTGAACTGAAAGGCACTGGTCCTCGATGGATACGATTACGACTCGGCCAACGCGTGCTTGCGTGGGGAATGACTGCGGCTGCTCGATCCGGCAGTGAGGAGGTTCACGCGCGCGAGGCGATCAATAGACCTTGCGCAAATGCGAAGGGAGAATGTTCAGTTCCGAGCGGTATTTGGCCACGGTGCGGCGGGCGATGACGATTCCTTTTTCGGCGAGAATCTTTACGATCTCCTCGTCCGAGAGCGGTTTGGTCGGATCTTCCTTATCGATCAGTTCCTGGATGATTTCCTTGACGCTGGTGTTGGACATGCCTTCGCCGCTGGCAGTGCGAATGCCGCTGGTGAAGAAATACTTCATTTCAAACACCCCTTGGGGCGTTTGCATGTACTTGCCCGAGACCGCGCGGCTGACGGTGGTTTCGTGCACGCCCACCACTTCCGCCACCTGAACCATCGTCAGCGGTTTGAGGAAAGCGACGCCCTTATCCATGAATTCGCGCTGCCGATGGACGATTTCGCGCGCGATGTTCAAAATCGTTTGTTGCCGCTGATGAATGCTTTTGATCAGGAATTTGCCGGCGCGGATTTTGTCGCGAATGTATTCGCGCACCTCCTGGGAACACTCGGCTTTCGACATCAGATCTTTGTAGGTGTTGCTGATGCGCAAGTGCGGAATGTGTTCGTTATTGTTGGTGATGACATATTCATCGCCCACTTTTTGGATGAAGATCTCCGGCACGATGTACTGCTGGTTGTCGGGCAGAAAATCGCGTCCCGGCCTCGGCTCGAGTGTGGCAATGCGCTCCACCGCCTTTTGGATCTGGTCAACGCCAAGCCCTAATCCGCGGGCGATCTCGGGCAAGCGCCGTTTCCCGAGCGCATCCATGTACTCGCTGATGATTTTGTATTCGAGCGTTTCCTTTTTGTCGGCGCGTTCGAGCTGCAACAGCAGGCACTCGCGCAAATCGCGCGCGCCCACGCCGGGCGGGTGAAACGATTGAATCACCTTGAGCACTTCCAAAATCTGCTCCGCCGGGATGTTGGTTGAAAAAGCCAGCTCATCGACCGATGCCTGGAGATAGCCGTAATCATCGATGTTGCCGATGATCATTTCCGCGATGGGCCGTTTTTCCTCGGGCAAATCCGAAAGGCGGACCTGTTCCAGAAGCACTTCCTGAAGCGAAGTTCCGGCCACGAGCGAATCGAACATGAACTGCCGGCGTTCTTCATCCTCCTGCGTGTGGCGGCCAGGAACATTGGTTTGGGCAAAATGCTCGCGCCATTCCTGATCGAGTTGAATCAATCGCTCCAATTCCGCCTGAAAATCATCCACCGGACCGTTGTCCGTCTTTTCTGTGGCCGGATCGAAAGTCACATCGGCGGGGGGCTCGGCGGGATCGGCAGAATCGGCGGCGGGCGCGGGCGCTTCGCCATCGCGATTGGCTTTCTCTTCCTGCTCGGTTTCCGCGACCGGGGTTTCTTCCAGAACGGGATTTTGCTGGAGTTCCTGTTCGACGAGCGCTTTGAGTTCGAGCGTAGGCGCCTGGAGCAACGCGAGCGACTGCTGGAGCTGCGGAGCCAGCACCTGCGACAACGTCATCTTTTGCGAAAGATGTAAGCCTTGAGCCATCGCGCCAAATTATAGACGGCATTGTGAATAGCTCAAGGGGGAACTCGGCATGCCGACTGCTTTTTTGCGAAAATTTTTTCCAATCGCCCCGGAGATAACTGAAGATTTCAGTCGCCTTTGGCAAATTCGCTTGATCGACATTCCCGCAACAACATTTTCTTTTGGCGAATGGAAAAGAGCCGGCGCGAAAAAATTTCAGTAAAATCTTGTCGCCCATTCCGACCGGTCCTAGCCTGCGGTTCGTGGCTGTGCACCTGACAATTCTTGGCAGCGGTTCCGGCGGGAACTGCACCTACTTGGAAACTGGCGAAACCCGGATCCTCATCGATGCCGGATTCAGCGGGCGTCAAATCCGGCAACGCCTCGCTTCGATTGGCCGTTCGCCGGAAAGTTTGCACGGGATCCTCATCACCCACGAGCATTCCGATCACATCCAGGGGTTGGTCGGCCTTTGCACAAAACTGCAGGTGCCCATTTACTGCAATCGCCTCACCAAGGAAGCGATCGAATCGCAGCTGCAAATCAAACTTAACTGCCGCATCTTCAGCACCGGTGCTTCGTTCGAAGTCGGCGACGTGCAGGTGGACACCTTTACGGTCCCGCATGATGCCTATGATCCGGTCGGCTTCCTTCTTCGCACCCCGGCGGTGAACGTTGGCTTCCTCACCGATCTCGGTCATGCCACGAAACTGGTGGTCGAACGCATCCGCAGCGCGAACATCTTGATCCTCGAAACCAATCACGATCACAAAATGCTCCAGGACGACACGCGCCGGCCATGGAGCGTGAAGCAGCGCATCTTAAGCCGGCACGGGCATCTGTCGAATGACGCTGCCGCCGATGTGGCCGAGCAAATCGTTTCCGCCGAACTCCGCCATCTTTATCTCGGGCATTTGAGTCGCGATTGTAACAAGCCCGAGCTGGCGTTTCGCACCGTCAGCGAACGCCTCGTCAAAATTGGCGCCACGCACATCCACGTCGAATCGACCAGTCAAGACCACCCCTCCCCCACCCTCGTCTACCCCTAATCC
>JBFMDG010000883.1:0-2811 GCA_040754135.1 Verrucomicrobiota bacterium | reverse complement strand
GACCGTCAGCGGAGCTTCGGTGCCGACCCATACAAAACCCGGAAGCGTTTCGAAATCGTACTGCGTGGTCGAATCGGGCGAACCATCGGCGTTGGCGAAGCTGACCAGATAACGCATTCCATCGAGGGCGGTGGCGGGAATTCGAAATTGCACATGGCCAATCGTGACCGCGCGCGTCAACGGCGGCTGAAACGCTCCCAAATCCCAAGCCACGCCAATTTGGTTCGGCGAAAGCCCCTCGACGGGAATCGGCGCAGGCAATCCCACGCTTTGAATAAATTTCGCCGCCTCGGCGACGGGCGGCGCTTCGCCCACCGGATTGATGATGGCGCGGAATTGCATGCCGGATAAGCTCGAGTTCGGGGTGAGTTTCACCACGACCGGCACATTGACCAGTCCGCCGCGGCTGGCATTGACGGTGGTGCTGGCGCTGAGGTGAGCTGGGCGCACCCAAACCGATCCCGGCGCCTGCGTTTGCGACACGGCCGGTGTGCTGGGGAATCCGCCCAGCGTGGTGGGAATCGCCATCAAATCCCCGTTGGCGCTCCGCGATCGCCGCCAATTATTTGTTTCCAAGCCGAGCGACAAACGCAAAATGCGCTGCCAATCCAAAAAGCGAATATGCCCATCGCCACCGGCCAGATCGGTCGTATCCACCGGATACGCGTCCATCGCGTCAAAGGCATCGCTGAACAAAGGCGGCACGCGCAGACCCAGTGACGCCGCGAACACATTGTTCACGTCGTTGTTGTTCAAATCGCCGTTGCCAAATTCGCCGGCGTTATACCACGTGGCCACAGCGGTATCACCCACGAGATAATTCAGATTGGTCAGGGTGATCGTGCGATGCGGCAAATTGGTCAGCGTGATCGGCGTTTGAATGCCATCGGAAGTTCCGGAAGGCCGGGCGATGGCAATCGTATAGTTCTGTCCGAACGCTGCCGAAGCCGGCAGCGGCACCGCCACCATCACCACGGTCGCGGAATCACTGACGCTGAAACCGCGGTTGCCATGAAATACAACCGCCAGGCCGCGGCTCGATCCATTTGCGTAAGGAATCACCTGATGCGGTTGATCCACTCCCGGATTGGTGACCGGGATGAAATCGCGATTGCTGAAAGGGACCACACGCAAGTTTTCGCTGAGCGGCGGCGCTCCCGCGTCTTTGGGAGTGACTTCGACTCGGAATTGCAGCGATTGCAGCAGATCATTGGGCGCCAGCTTCACTTGAATCGGCACCACCACTGTCGATCCTACTGTTCCGAGAAGATCGCGCGGGACTCCCACGGCGCTGGTGAGGATGTTCGTGAAGAAGAAGGTCCGCTGGACCACGCTGCTCGGCACGTAACCATCACGGAAACCGCGCACGTTGAAAACGACGTCATTGGTTCCGCTGACGACATTCAAGCGCGATCCGGCCACGAACAAGCGCGCATTGGCCGCGCCGTTGGTGGGAATGGTTCCGTCCGTCGTGTACCAAAGTTCGGCGCGTTCGGTGGCGCTTTCGAGGGTGAAGGAGGCTGGGTTGTTGCCGACGATGGTGGGATTGGAAACTTGGAATCGGAACCGGGCGGTGACGACCGGGCTGGGCACGCGGTTAGCCGCGGTGCCGATGGCTTTGATGATGAGATCAGCCTGCCGCCGTTGCGAATCGATGATGCTCTTCGGTAGGACCGGCGAACCATCCACATAATCGGGCGGGCTGCTTCCATTTTGTTGGTTGGGATCGGGGATGGATTCGAGATCATCGGTGGCGCCGAAAGTGAAATAGGTCTGAGTTTGCGGTTCGGAAACGATGGCCACAACGACTTCGTTGTTGAAAGTGGCGTTGGTTACTGGCGAGAGCTGCGTGACCAGCTCATTAAAAATGTTCGTGACCAGTCCGACGATACCGATGACCGGACGGCGCACTGGCGGCTGCACCGTTTGTGTTGAAGGAATGCGCCGCAGCGATTTAGCTTCGAGATCGACCACGAGGATGTTGCCGTCGAGATCTTTGGCCAGTCCGACCGGGAATCGCAGGACGCCATTGGCGGTGTTATCGAGTGTGGCGACGGAGTAAATTTGAAAGTCCGGATGCAAAAACACGCGGCGCAAAACGCGATTGAAGGAATCGCTCACGAGCAGTCCGGTTTTGCCGCCGACCCAAAGCAAGCCGCGCGGGCCGTCAAAGAGCGCCTCGGTGGCAATGACGTGGTCGAGTAAACCATTCTTAAAACGGGAATCGCTGCCGGCGAAGGTGGTGATGGTTGGATTCGATTCGTTGCCTTCAATCATCTTGATCGAGTGATTGAATGTGTTGGCAACGTAAACCTCGTTGCGGTCACCCACGGCCACCGCCGAAGGGCTGGCGAATCCCGTGGCCAGCGTCCGCACCGTGTTGTCCGGATAAAGTTTTCGAATCGCTCCAAAACCGCTGTCGGCGATGTAAACGACCCCCGCGGCATCGACCGCCAATCCGGAGGGATTGTTGAATTGCACTTCGGCTCCTTTGCCATCTTCACGCGGGCCAGGCGATCCGGGATGGCCGGCGAGGGTGGTCACGTCACCATCGATGCCAACAAACCGGATCAAATGATTGCCCGAGTCAGACACGACAAAACCGTCTTTCGCTTTCCCATCGATGACGCGGTTTCTGACGAAGGCGATGCCTTGCGGGCTGAAGAAACGCGCAAATTGTCCGATGCCATCGGTCGTCCCTGAAACTCCAGGCAGACCGGCAAAGTTCGTGAGCGAGCCGGTGGCCGGATTGTACTTCACCACCCGGTTGTTTACACTGTCGGTCAGATAATAATTATTGAGCGAATCGAC
>JBFMDG010000882.1:0-2812 GCA_040754135.1 Verrucomicrobiota bacterium | reverse complement strand
CCCGCCATCTCGCGAGCTGGCTCCGATGACCTGTCCATGCCGGAAACCGCCGCCGGCCATCATCATCGACATGACGTAAGGCCAATGATCCCGGCCATCGGTGCTGCCTTGCGTGCCGATCTTTGGTGTGCGGCCGAACTCCCCCATGGCAATGACCAGGGTGTCATCGAGTAATCCCTGTTCTTCCAAATCCAGGACGAGCGTGGTCAGAAGATGATCGAACACCGGCAGCAGCGGGCGCAATCCGCTCCATATCCCTCCGTAGGGCGGAATGTTGTCTCCGTGCGTGTCCCAGGTGCCAGAGGCGGTGTGATTGCTCAGGTCGATGGTAACAAAGCTGACGCCGGCTTGAACGAGGCGCCGGGCGAGCAAAGCTTGTCGGGCCCAATCGTGGCTGCCAAATCGTTCGAGCGTTTTGGCCGGTTCTTTCGAAAGATCGAAGGCGGATTGCGCGCGGCCGCCCGCGATGATTTCCAGCGCCTGTTGGCCAAAACGATCGAGCGCGGTCATTTGGCCGGTCGCGTCCAAGTCGGACCGGAGCTTGTCCATCTGCTCGGAGAGCGAGCGCCGATCGCGCAGCCGGTCCATCGTTAAGGTGCCGGGGAGACGCAGCAGGTTTTCAATGTTGCTGCCGATGAAAGGATCGAACTGTTTTCCAAGATACCCGCCCCAGGCGATGTGCGATTTGTCCTTCATGTTCAGGACGACATAGGGCGGCATGGCCGGGTGATTCGGCCCGCGCATTTTTGCGATGATCGAGCCGATGGCGGGGTAAAGATGGCCTTTGGCATTGATGCGCGGTTCGGCGGCGAGATTGGCCGTTTGCATGACCATGTTCGGCTCGTGGTTGCTTTCGCGGCAATCGACCGAACGAATGAGGGTGAACTTGTCCATCATTGCGGCCTGCTTCGGGTAATACTCGCAAAGATGAACGCCCGGCAGCTTGGTGGGAATATCTTTGAATGGCCCGCGGATTTCGCGCGGCATCGCTGGTTTGACGTCCCAGGTATCAATATGCGAAGGACCGCCCGTCATCCACAGGAGAATCACGGCTTTGTTTCCGGAGAGTGCCCGGCCCGAGGCGGAGGCATCGGCGCGAATCCGGAGCAATCCGGGCAAAGTCAACCCGGCCAGTCCGGCCAGGCCGGCTTTCAGGACGCTGCGCCGGCTGAAGACGGTGAGCCCCTCGCGATCACGCGCGTTCAGGAAGGTGAACGCGTGACCGTGACCGTGCGATCGGACGCGCGGCTTGGGCGTGGCCATGAAGGAAACAATGCCGCACCGCGACGCGCTTGAAAACAGGAATTTCCTCGAACCCGGCAGCACCCATCACAACCCATGGCATCGATCTCTTCCTCAGCGCCCCATTTCCATATTCCTTTCGATTTCCATTTCCATTGCCGAAGGAACGGGCTTCCAACTGCAATGCCAGAACAAACGTTGGAGAACGCAATCATACGGTCGATAGTGATTTTGGGCGGCGCACACATTTTCGCCTGGGGGCGCTCATTTTGTTTTGTTCACTTCCACCGCGTACACATGCGATGCGCCATGCATGTTCGACCGGAACACAATCCATTTGCCATCCGGTGTAAAGGTCACATTCGGTTCGAGCCGATAATCATGCTTGGCCAGATCCACCAACCGTTCCGCATCGAGCACTCCATCTTTGGGACGAAAAAGATAAATCCATTGACCATTGCCGGGCGCCGCCACACTGCGCGGACCTCCACCGTCACCCGCAAAAAGCTTTCCATCCGGCGAAACGTTGTAATGCACCGACCAATGCTCGCGAGCGACTTTGAATTTTATCAGTTCGCCCGTCGCCAGAACATGTCCCGCGAGCCAGAATTCTTTTCCCTTTGGCGTTTGCAAATCATACCAGATGATTTTGCCGTCCGGACTGAAGAACTCGTGCCCCGCAATTTCCATTTCCATGGCGCGCGTGTGAATCTTTTTTAGCCCGGAACCGTCGCTGCGGATGGTCCAGATGCGATCCACTTTGTGCCATGGACCTTCGTGACAAAACATGATCAAACCGGGATGGGTGGGCGAACACTGCACGTGATTGAGCCAGTCGGTGCTCGCGTGAAACTGCTGCAATCGGCCGCTCCGAATGTCCACCGTGTAAAGCTGCATCGGCCGGCGCGCTTCCCAACGCGCTTCCAGGCTCAGCCCCCGGCCTTGTCCGCGGTTCTCTGTCAAATGCCCGTCGCGAACGTGGCTTCCCACAAGCAAGGTTTCATCGGCATTGATGGCCAATCCCGATCCGCCGCGGATTTCCGGTGGCAATTTGACAATCTCGCGCGTTGCTTTGGTATCGAGGTGCGTGGCGAAAATCGATCCATCTCGGGAGTAGAATGCCAGGCGTGATTTTCTCCCAACAATGACCTGGCCGGCGCGGCCTTCTACGATTGGCTCGATGGCGCGCGTTTTCAGGTGAATGGCCGCGAGACCCGAAGGCACCGTCACCACCAGCTTGTCGCCCTCCGCGGTGTAGGCATTCTGATGGAAATAAAGACTGGCGGTGCCTGGTTCGCGCGAGAGCCGCAGGACACGGTGGCCCGTGGCGGGTTCAACCCATTCTGACAGGGGTTCTTCAGCACCTTCGAGCTTGCCATCGAAAATCACCAACGAAAGAACCAGCGAATGGAGACAGGAGCGGCGATGATTCATTGCGAAAAGGGACAAAGCTAAATTGGCTGCGTCAAGATTAATTCTCCACCGTTGACGGCATTGCAAAAAAGACGACTCAGGAAACCTGCTCATCGGACGGCGGCGGTGAGGGAGGAGTCGCGAAGAGTTTGATCTG
>JBFMDG010000881.1:0-2830 GCA_040754135.1 Verrucomicrobiota bacterium | reverse complement strand
TGAGGTCAGGGACGTTGCTGCGGCTTATAAAGCCGCGCTCCGGGCGCGAAGAGCCGCGGGTGTAAGACCCGCAGCAGTGTGGCTAGGCAGGACGCGGAGGAAATAATGATGCTGCGTGCTGAGGTCAGGAACGTTGCTGCGGCTTATAAAGCCGCGCTCCGGGCGTGGAGAGCGGGTCTTCGAATGGTCGCAGACCGCTACGAGCATTCCGCAACGCTGGATTCCGCAACGGACGCTTCATATCTCCCGTTGGGATGCGTTTCCTCGAGTGAATGGCCCTTGCGCCGTGGTTCGCGTCGCACCTCAATGACAAAGGCATTTTGGGCAATGAAACACTCGCCAATTGTGGGTCGCCGCACTAGCCTTCTGCGATCGTATGAACATCGTTTCTCGCCGTCACTTTATTCAAACCACCGGATTGGCTGCGCTGGCCACCGGCCTGACTCCAGGTCGCGCCGCGGATCAACCCATTCGCCTCGCTTTCGTGGGCTGCGCGCATATTCACACCCCTGGCTTTATTCAACTGCTCAACAGCCGCAGCGATGTCCGAGTGAAGTCAGTCTGGGATCATGATCTGCCCCGCGCAGAAAAACGGGCCAAAGAACTGAAGGCGGCCGTCGTGCCCGATCTCAAGCAAATCTGGACTGATCCCGAGATCGCCGGCCTGGTGATTTGTTCGGAGACCAATCGGCATCATGATCTGGTGCTCGCGGCGGCCAAAGCGCGCAAACATATGTTCGTCGAAAAACCGCTCGGCATCACCGCGCGCGAAAGCCAGGCCATGGCCGCGGCCATTGAAAAAGCCGGCCTGCATTTCACGACCGGCTATTTCATGCGCACCGATCCCAAACATCTCTATTTAAAAGAGGAAATCGCCAAAGGCAATTTTGGCACCATCAGCCGGGCGCGCGGTTCCAATTGTCACGAGGGATCGCTGGCCGGCTGGTTCGATCGCGAATGGCGGTGGATGGCCGATCCGAAAATCGCGGGCGTCGGCGCTTTTGGCGATCTGGGCACGCATAAGCTGGACATTCTCATGTGGCTGCTCGGCGAGGTGGAATCGGTCGCGGCCGCGACGCGGGTTGTGACCGGACGCTATGGCGATTGCGATGAGTCGGGGGAGGCCCTCATCCGTTTTCGCAACGGTTCGATGGCGACATTGGCCGCAGGATGGGTCGATGTGGCTGATCCGGTGCAATTGGAAATCAGCGGCACGCAAGCCCACGCGGTCATCGTCAATGGCCAGCTCTTTTACAAGAACAAGAACGTTGCAGGGGCCGATGGCAAGACGGCGTTCACCGCATTGCCGGCGGCGCCACGCGCGCCGTTGCATCAGTTTGTCGATGCGATTGCCGGACAGTCCAATCAACCGCTGGTCAGCGCAAGCGAAGCGGCCGCGCGCGTGAGTGTCATGGAAGCGATGTATAAATCGGCGCGAACTCGAAAGTGGGAAAAGCCGGTTTAACGGAGCGGAAGGGAAAAAAGTTGTGCGCGGCGGTGTTGCTCGGGTTTTGTGCGGATGCCGGGTTCAGGCGGAAGGCCGATTGAGAATCGAAAGCGGGCCGTTACTTTCTGGCCATGAGAGGAGAATGGTCTATGAAGAGAACTGCTGTCCAAAACTTGTTCAGGCGGGTGTTTCAGCCCGGCCTTATCGTCACCCTTGCCAGCGTTTGCTGTCTTTCATTGACGGCGGACGAGCGCAAGCTCGGAAAGAATGCCGATGAAAAATTCATCAAGGAAGCGGCCAAAGGGGGCATGAAGGAGGTGCAGATGGGCCAGCTCGGCGTGGACAAAGCGCAGAATCCGCAGGTCAAAGAATTCGCGCAACGCCTGGTGCAGGATCACTCGAAAGCCAACCAGGAACTCAAACAGATTGCGCAGAAGAAAGGGATCGAACTGCCCAGTGAAACCGAGCACAAAGACAAAGATCATGAGGCCAAATGGTCCGACAAATCGGGCGCCGAATTCGACAATGCCTTCGTCAAACACATGATCAAGGATCATAAGAAAGACATCCAAAAATTCGAAAAGGCCGCCGCCGAATGTGAGGATCAGGAGTTGAAAGCCTTCGCGCAAAAAACCCTCCCCACACTCCGCCAGCATTTGCAAACCGCGCAAAATCTGGCCGGCACCCTCGGCGTGGATGTCGCCAGCCTCGATCAGGAGTTCGATCGCGAGGCGGAACGCATCGACGCCACCTCGGCGCCGGATGAAGGGCGCATCCTGGGGGCGGATCGGGATCGTGACGCCGTCGGCGCAGCTCCTGGAGCGGAGACCGGGCGTGACACGCCTCCTCAAGGCCAGGTTGATCGCGAGTTCCGTGAGGATCGTGCCAAAGCCAAAGATCGCGAGGAGCGAAAAGATCTGACCTACAGCGATCTGCCGGAGGCGGTGCGCAGCGCGTTGCGCGCGGAAGGCGACGTGAACCAGATCGAGAAAATCAAAGAGGACATCAAAGACGGAAAGACGACTTACAAAGTGGAATTCCGTCAACCGGGGTTGAACAAGCGGGTCACCGTGAATGAAGACGGGACCATCTTGAAGAACAACAAGAAGGATTAGTTCACTCCACTGCGTTTTCGCGCACGGACGTGTTCGTAGCGAAACTCGGAAACGCGCATTTCACAGCCGCTGGTTTGCCCAGCGGCTTTTTTCTTTTCTGTGGTCCGGAGCGCGGGTCTTTGCCCCGCACGGTTTCGGATGGGGCCGGGACGCGAGAGGAATTGGCGAGCGTGTTGAGCATGGGGACGTGCTGCGGCTTATAAAGCCGCGGTCCGGAGCGCGGGTCTTTGCCCCGCACGGTTTCGCAAGGCCGGGACGTGAGAGGAAT
>JBFMDG010000880.1:0-2831 GCA_040754135.1 Verrucomicrobiota bacterium | reverse complement strand
CGCCTGCTGGAAGATCCGCAGGTGAAAATCCGTTTTGATGTGGTCGAGGTGCTGTTGCAGGACGGAGCCGTCGTAGAAATCAGGCATCTGCCGGGCAGTTTTGCTCTGACGCCACCGTATCGGTTTGGGTGAAGCTCACAATGTCCGTGGGAAATCGCCGGGAAATTTGCCAGAGCGCAAAAGCAGGGTAAAATCAGTTGACGCGTGCAGGATGCATTTGTAGATTCCGGCGCTCTGGGTTCCAAAGTAGCTCAATGGTAGAGCAGCCGGCTGTTAACCGGCGGGTTGTAGGTTCGAGTCCTACCTTTGGAGCCAATTTTTTTGTCCGGCGTGCCTTGGCGCTTTATTACCACTCGTCCTTCCTAAATAAAGTTTACCTCCGTGCCAGGTCGTGCTTTTGCGGCGTTGCAATTCGTTGCGGCGTTGCGTAAAGAATGAACGAATCTTCATGCTGGATCGAAAATCCATTTCCAGCCTTTCCCGCTGCTTGAATGTGGCTGCCCACGCGCAATCGAGAACCTGGCGATGGTGGCATTGCCAGGTCCTGTTCAGATGGCTCGGGATGCTTTCCTTGTTGGCCTTCGAAAACGAACCTTTCAGCGCGCCCATTGGTTTGAGGCTGATCGCTAATTATTCCGATAATGGACCGGCGCTGGCCGTGGCACTCGCGGAAAAAACGGTTTATGTCGCCGGCCGCACCGCAGTTGACATTCTCGATCTTACCAACCCCGCGCTTCCAAAACGTCTCGGCCGCTATGTCGTCAATGGCCGCAAACTCGCCGCCTTTGACGGGCACTTCATCGTGACGGTCGGTTCGTCGCACGCGGAGATCGTGGACGCGCGTGATCGCCAGAATCCGCGTCGCGCAGCCCTGTTGCCGGCCCCTGGCCTGGAGGCCATTTCGGAGTTTGTCACTTCCGGAACTTTGGCTTATGAAGCGGACCCGGGATTTGGTTTGGAGATTCTGGACGTCGCGGATCCAACCAACCCTCGGCGGCTTAACAATTATCCTTTTCGCTTTGGACAAGCTTCAGGAATCGCTGCGGCCGACGGCTATGTTTACCTGGTGGAATTTAATTTTCTGGAAGAGCAAGCCTTTGAAAGCCGGTTGCGAATCATCGATGTTCGCGATGCGACGCTTCCAAAAACCGCTGGCGTTTATTCCAAAATCGGCTGGCCCTTCCCGCCGTTCGTGAAAGTGGCTGTGTCGGATTCGAAGGCCTGCGTCGTCGGCAAGCAGTCATTGCGAATTATCGATATCAACGATCCGAGTCAACCACGCGCCCTCGGCGAGTTGGCCCTCGCCTCGACCTCGGTGCCATTATTTGTCGGCAGTCAAATCCTGTTGCCAGCGGGCAGCGATGGATTGCAGATCATCGATGCGAGCGATCCTGTGGAGCTGAAGCGGACCGGAACGTTTGCCGCAACCGGCGCGACCGATGCCGTGCTTTCCGGGAATCTGGTGCTGTTGGCCGCCAGTTCAGGCTTGCTGATTCTTGAACTGATCGAACGCCCGCTCTTGCGAATGGAACGCCTGGGCGAATCAGTTCGCATTTCCTGGGAAGACGATCGCTTTCAAATCCAAGTGAACGCCGATGCCGCCGCAAAACCAAGCTGGCAGACAATGGAAGGAGCGGCCAGTCCGTTGGTGCAGTCGCTGGAATCCACGGCCAGATTTTACCGGCTGATCCTCCCTTGATCAGCCCGCGCCGAAGTTTGCGGTGACTGGCAAAGGCTCTAGACCGCCCGCCACTTTCCGTCTTCGTTTTTGAACTGGCTCTTATGGGTATAAAGAAAGGCTCCCAAAGAATTCATCGGATCTTTGGAAGCGAATCGGAAACCAACCTTTTGAACGGCATCGACAATTTCCCGCCGAGTGAGAGCTTTGTCCTTCGTGACCTGCGTGATGGCTTCGCGCAGCGTGAGTTTGTTCTTGATGCGCTTCGCTCCACCTCCACGTGCCGCCGGCGCAGCCGCTTTGGGCTTCTTCGATGCCGGTTTCGCTTTGCGCACGGACCGAAATGGAACTGGAATTTCGCCTCCGCCGGCGAGCGCCGCATCAATCGCTTTGAGGCGGTCCTGGATTTGGCTGCGTTCCTTTTCCAATGCGGCACGCAGAGCTTGGTATTCACGAATCAGGTCAGTAGTCATAGAGTTATTGCGAGTATGTGCTCTACATATAGGCAGACCCCCGGCAGGAAACAACACTGAAATTGAGTGCCGATTGGTGACAGTCATGCTTTCGTGCAGGAACAAGCTGAGATTTCCGCGCTTCCATGGTTGCATGGCGGCACAAAGTAAAAAGTGGTTGCCCTGCCAAATCCGAAGTTCAGAATTCCAGTTCAGCACAACTTTTCGCGCTCAGGATAATTCCGCAGAGAAGACTCGCTCAATAAGAACGCACGATCTTCCAATGCCCATTCGTCTTCGTCAGTAAATGCCGGGACCAGGCATTAAAACCGTCCGGTGCATTCCGATCGTAAACCACCACATACGCGCGGTAGGTGCCATTCCGATCATCAATAATTCGGTCGATGCGCTGGCGAAACAAATTGCGCAGCCCGAGTGTCAGGGGGCCGAATTCAGCGCGACGCAGCCTTGTAAAGCACCAATCGAGCGTGTAGCCGCGACATAATCTGGCAATGGCGGCTTGGTCAGACTCCGAGAGATTCGCGGCCGAACTCGCGACGTTTGGAAGCGACAAATGCAACCCGAAACTCAGAATCAAAAGGACAAAAACAAGCCCGCCTAAAATCAGGCGCAGGCGCAGATTCCTGCGCGGACGCTGCGCAGAATCGCCCGAATCATTGCTTGGCGTGGCCTCGATCATA
>JBFMDG010000879.1:0-2833 GCA_040754135.1 Verrucomicrobiota bacterium | reverse complement strand
GGTTCCCGGGGCGTTTCCGGATCTGGCGGCGGCGGGGCGGAGTTGGTGGAAGGGGGTGCGGTGTTGCGCGGGCGTGGTTTGGCGGCGGTGACTTGCTTTTTGCCATTGGCGCCAGCCGGCGATTCGGCGCTCTCGCGGGAAATCTTGTGGATCTGATTGCGTGGAATCACGAGCACGGTGTAGCCAATATCGATTGCCACCTGGTCTTTCTTCTCGGCGAGGATTTTGCCGGAAACCGAGGCATTGTCTTTCAATTGGAGCACATCCGAGGCAGCCATGAGAGAGACAGCGGTTCCCAACATTCCAATGATGAACCGGTTCAGCATGGTCGCATGATACATGGCGCAGATGGTGTTGACAAGAAATCGACTTTTTCTCCGCTTTGCACGCGATTCGATTTTCCGTGGTTCGGTTGCGTGGCAGGCAGGACCTTCTCCTTCATCTCGAGTTTGAATCTTTTGCCGATGCTCCTCCCCTCCCCCTCCCGCAATCTTTGTCGCAACCCTCTACGGATCCTTTGTCGAAAACTTCGTCGCCACCTTTGTCGAATCCTTCCCCGGATCCTTTGTCGCAACCTTCGTCGCCACCTTTGTCGGCCTTCGGTCGCACGGGTGAAAGCTGCTCCAGACGCGTGGCCCAGTACTTTTTTCCTATGAGCGGAATCTTGACCGCTGGAAGTTTGCGATTTACACATGAACTCAGTTTGGGGAAACTGGCCTGACATCAACAACCTGGCACGGCCATGAAATCAGATCGGCAACCTGTGCACAAATAGTATGACTCCCAAGGCTCCGGTCCAATCCGTTTGTTTCGCGATGGCTCTGATGCTGTGCCTGGCCCGGTCCTCGAATGCTGAAGATCCACTTCCGGCCCCGGATTCCATTCCAGCCTTTTCCGAAAAAGAGCGGTCGCACTGGGCGTATCAACCGTTGCAAATCCAGCCACCACCCGCCGTCCAAAACAAACGCTGGGTTCGCAATCCGATCGATGCTTTTATTCTCGCTGAACTCGAGGCGCGCCAACTCCGTCCGGCGGCGCCTGCTGACAAGATCACGTGGTTGCGCCGCGTGGCGCTCACTCTGACCGGCCTGCCGCCCACTCCTCAGGAAGTGGATGCTTTTCTCGCCGATAAATCGGACAAAGCCTTCGAATCGGCCGTGGATCGTTATTTGTCTTCACCTCATTACGGCGAAGTTTGGGCGCGTCATTGGCTCGACCTCGCGCGGTATGCCGAAAGCGAAGGCTTTAAAGCCGATGAAACCCGGCCCAATGCGTGGCGGTATCGCGATTACGTCATCAAAGCGTTTAATTCGGACAAGCCCTACGACCGCTTCATTCAGGAGCAAATTGCCGGCGATGAACTCTGGCCTAACGATCCCGACGCGCGCGTGGCCACGGCGTTTAACCGGCATTATCCCGATGAAAGCAATGCGCGCAATCTGATGCAGCGCCGCCAGGAAATCCTCAATGACATCACCGACACCGTCGGATTGGTTTTTACCGGGCTTACCATCAGTTGTGCTCGATGCCACGATCACAAGTACGACGCGATCCGTCAGGCCGATTATTACCGGCTCCAGGCGTTTTTTGCGAACACGGCGGCCGACGATCGCATTCTGCTGGTTTCGGAATCTGACGTTGGGCGGCACCGGGAGAAGCTCGCGATCTGGGAGGAGAAAACGCGCGAAATCCGCGCACAACTCGAAGCGATCGAAGCGCCGAAACGGCAGGAGATCATTCGTGATTACGTGGAAAAATATCCCGATGAAATTCAAGTGGCGCTCAATAAACCGGAAGCGGACCGGACTCCATTCGAATGTCAGATGGTCGCCAAAGCCAAGCTCTATATCGATCCTTCCTCGCATCAATACATCGCCACCACCTCGGCCGTTGCCGGCAAACTCAAGGGCGACGAGAAAAAACGCTGGGAAGAATTGAATGCCGAGCTAAAAAAATTTGCCGATCTTCATCCCGGCCCATTGCCCATCGCCACCGGCATGGTGGATCTGAGCCAGGAAGCGCCGCCCACTTTTCTTTTGCAGCGGGGGACGTATGAC
Source organism: Verrucomicrobiota bacterium (assembly GCA_040754135.1). GTDB lineage: Bacteria > Verrucomicrobiota > Verrucomicrobiia > Limisphaerales > SIBE01 > JBFMDG01. Next base: position 776 of record JBFMDG010000879.1, on the reverse strand, counting down.
GCTCCGAAAGAGCAGGTCGAGCCCGGATTCCTTTCCGTGTTGAATCCGAACCCTGCGCGTATCGCGCCGGTTCGCGAGATTAAATCGACCGGCCGCCGCGCCACACTCGCCCGCATTTTATCCGATCCGGCCAATCCCTTGACCGCCCGCGTCATGGTCAACCGGCTTTGGCATTATCATTTCGGGCGGGGCATCGTGGCCACCCCGAGCGATTTCGGAATCAAAGGCGAACCGCCCACGCATCCGGCCTTGCTCGATTGGCTGGCGCAGGAGTTCATTCGCAGCGGCTGGAGCGTCAAACAAATGCATCGCCTCATCCTGACTTCGAGCACTTACCGGCAATCGTCGGCTTACCATGAAAAAGCGGCCAAAGCCGATCCCGCTGGCAAATGGCTTTGGCGTTTCCCGCGACACCGCTTGCAGGGCGAGGTCATCCGCGATGCGGCTTTGAGTGTGTCCGGCCTGTTGAACCCAAAGATGGGCGGTCCGAGTGTTTTTCCCGAATTGCCTCCCGGCATGAGCACGCGCGGCGGATGGAAAGTGTCATCGGATATTTCCGAGCGGCATCGTCGCAGTGTTTATGTTTTTGTCCGGCGCAACACGCGTTATCCGATGTTTGAGACGTTTGACATGCCGGACACGCATGAAAGTTGCGCGCGCCGCAATGTGACGACGAGCCCTTTGCAAGCGCTGACGATGTTGAACAGCAATTTGGCTTTGGAATGGGCGCAAGGTTTCGCCGGCCGAGTGCTCGAGAATGCCGGGAACAATCGATC
>JBFMDG010000878.1:0-2834 GCA_040754135.1 Verrucomicrobiota bacterium | reverse complement strand
CCGGCAAAGAAGTCTGACCTGTCAAATCAACGCAACGCCCCTCGACCGCTTTTGAAATCGTCTTTGCCAATGGCACATCGCTGCTCCCGCCCAGCACTGCGAAGCGCGCTCCCGGCATCCTCCTGCTCAGGATCACCGCCAGTTCCGCAAAGGATTCCGCCGGCCAGCGTTTGTTTGGCCAACGCGCACCCGGATTAAGAAGAATCCAGCGGTCATCCGCCCGCGGCCATCGGCGTTCAACGGAGGCTTCGATCTCCGGGCGAACTGGCAACCAATCAAAGTCCCAATGGACGGGAACTCCCAATGATTTCAATACTTCCAAATACCAATCCACCGCATGCGTATGAAACGATGGGCGGGGCACGGCCCGATCATAAAGTGCTGGAGCTCCTTCCCGTGAATCGTCGAGTCCGATAAAAAACCTGCCTGAGGCCAGCCAACCGAATAAGGCGCTGCGCGCCAAAGCTTGAAGATCGATCACCCAATCAAATCTCATGGCGCGGGCCCGGGCCACGCTTTGCATTAATCTCTTCCAATTGGCCGGACGCGCCCAACCCCTCCGTTCGAACGGAATGATCCCCATCAGGTCAGGATCGTATTCGAGCAATGGCTGAAGGTCCTGCGAGATCCACCAATGAATTTCACTTGAAGGAAAATTTCGCTTGAGCAGTCGCAGGACAGGCAATGCCTGCACCACATCACCGAGGGAGCTAGGTTTGAGAATCAGAATTTTCACGAAAGGTCCGGAATTAAATCGGACCGAATGAAACCCGATGCAGATCCAAGCCGCTCTTCTCTATTTGCCGTGGGCCAGCCGTTCGGCCAATCGTTCAGGCAATCCCGCCGCGCGAATCTTCGCCTGAGCCGTCGCGATGTCGTAATCAAGCCGGCGCAATTCAATCAGCCCTTCATCCAGGTCGTAAGTCACATAGGTGGCTTTGGCAACGCCATCACGCGATTGGCCCACGCTGCCGACATTGATGAAATACTTGCGGCCTGGTTCGATTTTGAATTTGGAGTAGGTCCCGCCACGAACCACGCTGTCGCGTATGAATGCCACCGGAACATGAGTGTGCCCGAAAAAGCAGACGCTGGTGTTTTGGTAAGTGAAACTGGCTGCGGCCGCAAGCTTGTCGAAAACGTATCCCCAGCGTTGCGGCCCATCGAGCGTGGCGTGCACAATCGAAAAACTGGCGACGAGCCGGATGTATTTCAACTCGCGCAGCCATTGGCGATCTTCTTCCGTCAATTGATGGCGGGTCCAGTTGACTGCTTCCGCGGCGTGCGGATTGAAACCTTCCAGATCGGTTTCACTTGAACAATACTCGTCGTGGTTTCCCTTGACGCACGGCATGCCCATCGCACGAATGATATCCAAACATTCCTTGGGGTTCGCGTTGTAACCAACGATATCCCCAAGGCATGCATAATGGGTGCACCTTTCCCGTTTACAATCGTCGAGCACCACCTGCAACGCCTCGAGATTAGCATGGATATCTGCAATGATCGCGTACTTCATCGATTCAATTTCCAACAAAACTATCTGGCAATAATAAACCCGCGAAATTCGTTCTGGGCTTGGCTCCAGGTGACGTCTGCGTGGCGAATAAATGGGCCCACTTCAGATTCTCCGATCGCTGCCTGGAATGCTTCCAACTCCGCTCGCGTGCCTTCGGCCACCATCTCCACTCGCCCATCCTCCAGGTTCCGAATCATTCCGGTCACTTCAAAACCAGCCGCAAGCGACTTCACTGTATATCGAAACCCAACACCTTGCACGCGACCGGAATAAAAAATCTGCACACGGCACCGCTCCATAGCTCGGTGCCCTCAGACGGCAGGTCTGCTCCCGCTGAAATTCTTTTCCGCGCGATCCGGTTTTCGGCCGCCATTTTTCACGCTCAGGATGAAGCCACAACCTTGGCTGATAACGCAACGTTTTTGTTTGCTCGGTCCCGCGCGTTCGCCTCGTCTTCGAGACGCGGCTTAAGCTTGACGGATGACGCCCGCCAAAGAATGCTCCAGCGATAACAACCGGTAACCTCGGCCATGAGATGCTTGTCTCAAACGCAGTTACGCCTATGAAACCAACCATCCGATCTCTCCTCATTGCACTGTGTCTGGCCTTTACGCCCGTTCATGCATCCCAATGGACCGGCGACATGAAAGAAGGCACAGCCACCTTCCAATCCATGGGACCAATCGCCTTCGGTCCAGAGGGCATCCTCTTCATCGCCGATACTAAATCGGCTGCGATCACAGCCATCGCCACCGGCGATTCCACGCCAGCCGGCAGCGCCAAACCCATCAAAGTCGAAGCCATCAATCAAAAGATTGCCGCGCTGCTCGGCACGACTGCCGACGACCTGCTGATTAATGATCTGGCCGTCAACCCCATCTCGCGCCAGGCTTATTTGGCTGTGTCGCGTGGCCGAGGACCTGACGCCAAGCCCGTACTGATCCGAGTGAAAAACGACGGCCAACCTTCCATCGTTTCTTTGGAAAAAATCCGCCATGCGCGCGCCGAATTGCCCGACGCTCCCGTCGATGGGGTCGTCGGACAGGGAAATCGCCAAAGCAATCCTCGCCAGGAATCGATCACCGACATCGCTTTCCTAGAAGATCGGGTGTTGATTGCCGGCCTATCGAATGAGGAATTCGCCTCGACATTGCGGGCAATTCCCTTTCCTTTCAAAACGGTCGCGAACGGCACCAGCGTCGAGATTTACCACGGCGCTCATGGCCGATTCGAAACGCGTTCGCCCGTGCGGACGTTCGTTCCGTTTAAAATCGGCAATGAGCCGCATCTCCTCGCGGCTTACACCTGCACTCCG
>JBFMDG010000877.1:0-2841 GCA_040754135.1 Verrucomicrobiota bacterium | reverse complement strand
GGGCGATCGTCTGGCATGCGCGTGGAAAATATTAGAGCCGACTCACATCAGGCTGCTACGGAGAATTGGGGTCCGCGTAGCATCGAATGTGAGTTCGATCATTTGTTTCTGGTGGCGACGGGCTTGACGATCGGTTACGCGTTCTGCGGATCTCAAGAGGTCCTGGAGGCTTGTGCGCGTCGGCGAGTGCGTGGGCAATCGTTCGGCATGCGCGTGGAAAATATTAGAGCCGACTCACGTCAGGCTGCTACGGAAATCAGAAATTCGAAATTCAATTGATCCTCTTCAACGGGGGCGGCTCTGGAGGAATTGGCCCACCGCGCTTGCGCATGGCAATCACTAAAGCCACGCAACCGGTCCACGTCGGAAGCATGTCCACCACCGGAAACAACTCGAGCACAAACGTCGGCAACAAGAGCCAATGAAACCCCAACAAGCTGATAGTCAGCGCCATCGCAGCCACATCGATGACTTCATCGAAGATAAAAAAACCGGCCGGTCCGAGCATCAGTTGTGCGGCATCAGCGGCGATGGCAATCAGAAATGCCCATTGCATGCGCCGCCGCGTCAAGACGGGCGCTTGCCACAACGAGGAAATGACTTCTTCAGGTTTCATGGTTCGTTTCGAACGCTCCGCTCTTATTGTAGCCGAATCGACGTTCCTGCAAAGAAGTTTAACCAGAATTGCCCATGCGCGAATTGCGCTACGTGAGAGGGCTGTGCTCTTCCGGGGATTCTGATGCGCTGGGCGGTGCTTTGGTTTTCCGCGAGGGCGCGGAAAACTGCGCCCGAGGCGGGACGCGCTCCCCGGAAGGAACGGGGGCGTCTATGGGGTCTTGCGATTTGGTATGAATCCGGTGCGTTGGGTGTGGTTTTTTTCCGCGGGGACGCGGAAAAGGACACACGAGAACGGTGTTCTCCCCGAAACGCGTTTGTGTCAGCGACGTTTTGGTTTTGGTGCGATGCGCTTGGCGGTGCTTTGGTTTTCCGCGAGGGCGCGGAAAACTGCGCCCGAGGCGGGACGCGCTCCCCGGAAGGAACGGGGGCGTCTATAGGGTCTTGTGATTTGGTATGAATCCGGTGCGTTGGGTGTGGCTTTTTTTCCGCGGGGACGCGGGAAAGGACACACGAGAACGGTGTTCTCCCCGAAACGCGTTTGTGTCAGCAACGTTTTGGTTTTGGTGCGATGCGCTGGGCGGTGCTTTGGTTTTCCGCGAGGGCGCGGAAAACTGCGCCCGGGGCGGGACGCGCTCCCCGAAGAGACGCGCTCCAGGATTATTGTGGCGGAGGAATAACGCGATAATAGCCTTGGCCGCTCGTCAACTCGGCCGTGTAAGGACTCACCGCATTAGGCACGACGCTCCACGGACCTGTTACCGAAGGGGCGCTTTCCAACCGGCCTTGGCTCCAGGAGAGGGTGGCTTGATTTGGCGATGTTAACGTCGCCGTGATGATCGGGCATCGCACGGTCACCGGGAAGGTGCAGGTTTGACGGTTGCCAAACGCATCGGTCGCGGTGCAGGAGACGATGGTGGTGCCTTCAGGAAAGAGGCTGCCCGGCGGCGGCACACATTCGATCTGGATGTTTTGTTCGCAACGTTTTCGAGCTGTCACTTCGTAAAACACGCGCGTGCCTTCCGGACCTTTGCACCGCGCGGTGACTTCTTTCGGGCAATTCAAAATGATGGGCGAAGGATCGATGACGTTGAATTCAATTTCGCAGAATCCAACATTTCCATGCGCGTCGGTGGCGCTCACCGTAATGATGTGTTTGCCAGGTCCAACGAGAGTGCCCGGGGCGGGATCCTGCCGCACCACGACTCGATCCGGGAGCTTGCAATTGTCATCGACAATCACGCCATCGCGGCGATCGGGAACCGGAACAAAACACGTGCTCTGAGCGGTAAGCACGACTTCAATCGGGTCGTCATTGCACACCACCTCCGGCGGGCGTGTGTCGCCGAAATACATTCCGGCGGGAAATCCATACGATTCATATTCCGCCCAACCGTAAGCGACGACGGCGAATGGCAAACTTGCGGAGAGCCGATGCGCACCCGGGGTGACGCTCAATTGCGCGCCGGAATAACCGCTGCCTGGGATCGGTTGAAATTGCGCGGCCGGAACCGCGGCGCCATCGAGCGTGAGCGTGCCGACGACCGCATTGGGCGCGATGACATTGAGATAATTTTCGGTGAACCCCTCATCCGGCGTGCAGACGACTTGTTGCGAGAGGAATTGGCCGGCATGCGGGAGAACGACCATGAACGGATCGGCGTTGACCGCGGGCGGGAGATCATGATCGGCGCTGTTCGCGTACAAGTTGACGAGCATCGGTTTGTTCGAGGTGAGCTTGGCCCGCCCGAAAATAAGTTGTTCATGAAACTCGTAACGATCGATTGTGGCGACCACCACGCCGTTGACTCGCACCACCGTATCGTCCGCCAATGCCCAAAAGCGGTAGGTGTCGCCATTGGTGCGGTTTTTGAGCGGCACGGCAAAAAACAACGTTCCAGCGCGTTCGATCGGCACCAGATGCTCGACCAGGTAATCGCAGAAAAAGGTGTTGTTGCTCGGAAGATTCGCGCACTGATGACTGCCAAACACCGCGATCGGTTTGTCGGACGCCACCAAAGTGCCCGACAAATCCGCGGGAGCATCGTTGCGGTTGCGCAACTGGTAAGTTTCTCCACGATTCATGGTCAGCGTGTAAACCACTCCGGCCGCGTGTCCTTCTGTTTCCACCGAGGGACGGATGAACACGGTCGTCCCATCCTCAGTGGCCACGAGTGCGAATTGGGTTCCGTTCAAATCATCGATCCCGGTGTGAATGTTCTGATA
>JBFMDG010000876.1:0-2845 GCA_040754135.1 Verrucomicrobiota bacterium | reverse complement strand
ATTAAAAAATCCGTGCCGTTTCCGCCGCAATTTCTGGCTTGCCTCGAGGCACCGCATGATCAGAGATGCAGTGATGAACGATTCGTTGCCGCAACTATTTCGCTCGGAGCCGCCCTGGTTGATCGGGGTAGTCCATTTATTGCCGTTGCCCGGTTCCCCGCGCTGGGCCGGGGATTTGCAAGCGATCTGGAAACGCGCCGTGGACGACGCCAACGCCTATCGGCGCGGCGGAGCGCATGCGCTGGTCATCGAGAATTTCGGCGATCTGCCTTTTACCAAGGGCAGCGTGCCGCCGGAGACGATTGCAGCAATGGCGCAAGCAGCCGCCGCTATTCGCCGCGCTGTTTCGTTGCCCATCGGTTTTAACGTGCTGCGCAATGATGTTCGCGCCGGACTCGGATTGTGCAGCGCTTGCGACGGCCAGTTTGTCCGCGTCAACGTCCACACCGGAGCAATGCTCACCGACCAGGGTGTCATTGAAGGAAAAGCATTTGAAACGCTCCGTGGCCGCGCGGCGTTGTGTCCAAAAACGAAAATCTTTGCCGATGTGCAAGTGAAGCATGCCGTGCCGTTGGCGCCGCAGCCGATCGGGCAATCGGCTCGAGATACACTCGAACGCGGCCTGGCCGATGCCATGATCGTGTCGGGCACAGGCACGGGCCTGGCCACAGATCTCGCGGATGTTCGAGCGGTGCGGGAAGCCTGTCCTGCCGCTTGCATTCTGATCGGCAGCGGCATCGCGGCTCAAAATATCGGCCATTATTTGCCTTACGCTGATGGATTCATCGTGGGCTCATCCCTCAAGCACGGAGGCGCAGTGGATCGTGCCGTGGACGCGAGACGCGTCGCCGAATTACGCCGGGCCATGACTCGGCCGCCGGCGCGCAAACCAAAGTAATTTCAATGCGCGATGCCAGATTCGCCCATGCTTGACTTTCCGCATCGAGCCTCGCTTATTGAGCCCATGAACCCGGCTCTCATTGATTGCACCCGCAGCTTTCGTTTCTGTCGGGTGATACTGCCCGCGATCGCCTTCGTGATTTCCTCCGGTGCGGCCGATCCCAAAGCCTCTTTCGAGGTGGAAACCCGCCGAACACATCCCGCGTTCGTGTCGATCAAGCAAAGCGGCCATGAAGCGCTCCGTTATTGGCTGAACAAACCCGAGAACTCTCCCCTGTCGGTTGAAAGCGGCTGCTTTTTCCATCCCTTCTCCACTCCGAAAGGAATTGTCGTGACCGATCTCGCCCCGTCCGATCATCTCCATCATCGAGGGATTTTTCTCGCCTGGGTGGAAATGCACGGAACAAAAGACGCCGACTTTTGGGGTTGGGGCGAGCATGCGCCAAAAAGCGGACGGCGCATCGCCAACCGGTTCGTTTCCGAGCCCAAGAGCGATGCATCCTCGGGCAGAGTGAGCTTTGAAGCGCGAAACGATTGGCTCGCAGAAGCAAGTCCGCTCGTTCGAGAAAAACTCTCCGTCAACTTTCAAACGCGTGGTGTGGCCAATGTGCTGGATTTGGTTTACACGCTCGAGGGGGATGCCAAAGTGCGGCTGGCGCGGTGGGCATTCAGCGGGTTTTGCGTTCGCACACGAAAGGATGGCCAGCTCGAAACGTACAACCCGGGCGGCGCGGTTACCTTGCCCAACCCGCGGCACACGGAACCAGAATCCGATTGGCCAGCGGCAAACTGGTATGATTTCACTTTGCGCTTCGATGATGGAACCATCGCGGGCGTCGCGGTCATCGATCATCCCAAAAATCCGCCGACGCTTTGGCATAATCATCGCGACGTGCGCATGATCAATCCGTGCATTGTCGCCCCGGCGGCAGTGGATTTGAATCCAGGTTCTCCGTTGATTCTTCGCTATCGCGTTGTCGCTCACGACGGTCCGCTGCCGATCGACTTGTTGAAGAAGCTGGAAACGGAATGGCGCCAATGATTTCAGGACCTCGCCGCCATTTTGCACGCGCATAGCCGGTTCATTTCACAGTCGATTGCTTGGGTCTTGATGCTGTGACTTGTTGCTTGAATCCAGTTGCGAAAATGAAGCGAATCGCCGCAGAGGCTTATCACCAACGCCAAGCGAATGACCATGGCTTTCGAGCTTTGTTCTCATTGACGCTGCTGACGATCGCGTTCGCGATGGGCTGCGGAAAACCCGCAACTACGCCTGAGGAAATCGTCGAGCAGGGCAAATACACGGGTGTCGTGAACCTCGAAGGGCGCCATGTCGATCCCTTTGAAAATGGCTCCGGCGGTCCGGTCGTGCTGCTTTTTCTCAGTAACGATTGCCCAATTTCGAATCGCTACGCGCCTGAGATCCGGCGGTTGCATGAGAAGTATTCGGCGCGCGGAGTGAGATTCTGGCTGGTGCATCCCGATCCTGCGGAAACAGCGGAAGCGATTCGGAAACATGCCGGGGATTATCAACTGCCTATGGCACTCCTGCGCGATCCAGAACATGCGCTGGTGAAACTGGCCGAGGCCACTGTGACGCCGGAAGCGGCCGTGTTCCTCTCCAATGGACAACGGGTTTATCATGGGCGCATTGATGATCGCAATGTGGACTTGGGGAAACACCGGCCAGCGCCGACCCGCCGAGATCTCGAAGCGGTGCTCGAGGCCATTCTGGCCGGGCGAACCGAACGATTTCCTGCGGCTCCCGCAATCGGTTGTGAAATCGCGCCGTTGCCCAACGCCAAATAAACCGGTGAAGATTTTCTCAGGCCTGCCAGCGAGTCGCCTCATAGAAATTGTTTTGTCCGCAACGCTCCTGGTTTTTTCGAGCGGCTGCACGAAACAAACCGAAACGCCGCAAAACATTGTCACGTTTAACCGCGAC
>JBFMDG010000875.1:0-2849 GCA_040754135.1 Verrucomicrobiota bacterium | reverse complement strand
ATGAGCCCGGTCCAGCCCGTTTGGTGGGCCGCGCCGACGCCCCGTCCATTGTCCCCATGGAAATATTCATGAAAGAGCAGGTGATCGCGAAAATGCGGATCACTGGCCAGTTTCGGATGATATTTCAGCACCGGGCGCTGGCCATCTGCGCCTTTCAGGAACAGCCGGCTTAATCGGCGCGACAGTTCGTCGGCCACTTCGGCGATGGTTTTAAATTCGCCGCTGCCCGTGGGACATTCGATTTTGAAATCGTCGCCGTAATAATGATGAAACCGTTGCAGCGATTCGATGAGCAGGTAATTCACCGGCATCCAGATTGGGCCGCGCCAGTTCGAGTTGCCGCCGAACAATCCGTTGAGCGATTCCGCGGGCCAGTACTGGACAGAATGCGTGGCCCCGCCGGCCTGGAATTCGTACGGGGTTTTTTCATGCACTTTGGAAATCGCGCGCACGCCGAATTCGGAGAGGAACTCCGTTTCATCGAGCATGCGTCGCAACAGACACTTCATGCGATGTCCGCGGAGCAATGAGAGCAAATGCCGCTGTTTCTTTCCCGGTTCATTCCAGCGCGAGACGAGCCGGGCCAAATCCGGCCGGTAATTCAAAAACCAGTTCAGACGCTCGGTGAACTCGGGAACTTCCTCCAAAAGCTGCGCATCCAAAACTTCCACGGCAAACAACGGAATCAAGCCAACCATCGATCGCACTTTCAACGGCACCGACTCGCCTCCAGGCAAATTGAGAACGTCGTAATAAAATTCATCCCGATCGCACCACAACCCGATGCCTTCCTCTCCGATGTTGTTCATGGCTTCGGCAATGTGGAGGAAATGCTCGAAGAATTTGGTGGCGATATCCTCGTAGGTGTGGTTGTGGCGCGCCAGTTCGAGGGCGATGCGCATCAGGTTGAGCGAATACATGGCCATCCAGCTCGTGCCGTCGGCCTGATTGATAAATCCGCCCGTCGGCAAAGGCGCGCTGCGATCGAACACTCCGATGTTGTCCAGCCCGAGAAATCCGCCCTGAAAAATATTGCGTCCCTGGGCATCCTTGCGGTTTACCCACCAGGTGAAATTGAGGAGCAGCTTGTGAAAAACCCGTTCGAGAAAAACCAGGTCGCCCGGATCGGATGCATCTGTGGCGCGCCGTTGTTTGCGATCGATTTGAAAGACACGCCAGGCGGCCCAGGCGTGCACGGGCGGATTCACGTCGCCAAACGCCCATTCGTACGCGGGCAGCTGCCCGTTGGGATGCATGTACCATTCGCGCGTCAGCAGAACCAATTGCGATTTGGCAAACTCCGAGTCAATCATCGCCAAAGGAATGCAATGAAACGCCAGATCCCATGCGGCATACCACGGATACTCCCACTTGTCGGGCATGGAAATAATATCGGCATTGTTCAAGTGCGACCATTCGCGGTTCCGGCCCCATTTGCGTTCCGGCGATGGAGCCGGCTGTTTGGCATCGCCGCGCAGCCACTCCGGAACATCATAATAAAAGTATTGCTTGCTCCAGATCATCCCGGCAAAAGCCTGGCGCTGCACCTGCCGCGCATCAGGATCGACAAGACCGCTTTGGATTTCGGCGTAAAACTCGTCCGCTTCCCTGCGCCGCTGGGCCAGGACTTCTTCGAAATCGGAAAACGCCGGACTGGCATTGGCCGCATCGCCTGAATGAGCAGCGCGCGCAGCCCGCCGGCCATTTTTCGCGGGGGCGGCTGCAGTGGCGAGCTGACCGGATACCGGTTCCACTTTTTGCAGGCGCAATCGAACGACCGCGCTTTCACCTGCTGGAATGGTCAGGAGATAATGCGCCGCGGCCTTTGTGCCCTGCCGTTCCGAATTCACCGCGGATGGATTTCCGGCAATGAGATAATCGTGGAACGCATCCTTGAAAAATCCTTGTGCTGGGGTGTCACCAAAAAGCCGGCGAACATTGGTCTCGTTGTCCGTGAACAGCAGAGATCGAGGCGAGACGAGATCGCTTTGCACATGCAACGCCGATTTCTCCAGCCGGAGCTCATACTGGCCAAGCTCGCTATGCTCGGCGCGGATGTTTGTTTCGGAGGTCGCGCGCAGGATTGGTTTTGCCGCACCGTGTTTCCAGGACCAGGTGTTGCGAAACCAGAGCTGCGGCAGCACGTGAAGTGTGGCGGCATCAGGTCCGCGATTGTGCGCCGTCACTTGCATGAGCAGGTCTTCGGGTCCGGCTTTGGCGTATTCGATGAACACGTCGAAATAGCGATCGTCGTCAAACACACCGGTATCGAGCAATTCGAACTCGGGCTGGTCTTTGCCGCGCCGGCGGTTTTCCTCGACGAGCGCCGCGTAGGGGAATGGCCGTTGCGGATATTTGTAGAGCATTTTCAGATAGGAATGGCTGGGAGCGGCATCGAGGTAGTAATAGAGCTCCTTCACATCCTCACCATGATTGCCTTCGCTGTTCGTCAAGCCGAAGAAGCGCTCTTTTAAAATGGGATCGGCCCCGTTCCAAAGCGCGAGCGCGAGACAAAGGCGCTGCTCGTCATCACTGATTCCCGCGATCCCATCTTCGCCCCAGCGGTAAGCGCGGCTGCGGGCATGGTCATGCGGAAAGTACTCCCAGGCGGTGCCGTGCGCGCTGTAATCCTCGCGCACCGTGCCCCATTGGCGTTCGGAAAGATAAGGGCCCCAAAGCGTCCAGTTTTGCTGGCGGGTCTTGGATTCATTAAGGCGGATGCGTTCCGCGGACAATGGTGGAGAGGTTTTCATGACTGGTTTTGTGAGTTGGCAAACTGCATTCGAACGGCCTCAAAAGGAAACGTGCCCAGAACGCTTCTCATTGCGTGCCGGCGGCAGACCGCCGCG
>JBFMDG010000874.1:0-2853 GCA_040754135.1 Verrucomicrobiota bacterium | reverse complement strand
GCTCCGGCAATATCGAGTACTACGATTTCGTGCTGCCCGTATCCGCAGTGCAACACCGCGGCAAAGCGTCCGGACGGATGCATCGCGATGTTCACGGGGAAATCGCCGACGACCACCTGTTTGCCTGCGGGGCGCAGCGACCATTGGTTCGGCAGGAGGACCGAGCCATCGCTACGGGGGCCGGGGAGTTCCAGGCTTGGGGATTGGGTCGGGGCGGGTTGCGCGTGGGAACTGAAGGTCAAGCCGGCGAGAAGGCAAAGCGCAAGAGGCTTCATAAAAGTGAGGTTGGTTGTGCCAAAACCAAAGCGATGCGTAAAGCTTTACCCTTGGTGCACGTGTCGGCGCGAACCATCGAATCGAGCCGAATTGCCGCTGGTCATTGCAATGTGAACATTGGATGAGAATGCGTGGTCGCAGCTACGTGGTTGCCTTTGCCTTCAAAATGGTGAAGCCAGCATGGTCCGCGGCGAGAATGCGCACCTTGGAATCAGGCAGCTCCTGTTGCATGGCCTGGGCAACGGCCGTGGCATTTTTCAAGGTCAGGCAAATCATGCCCGAGCCCGATCCGCTCAGGAAACCGCCGATCGCTCCGGCGCGCTCGCCGGCGGCAATGACGCGCGAGAGTTGTGGCAGGAGACGTTCCCGAGCGGGTTGATGCACTCGATCGTCGAACACTCCGCGCAGGGCTTCGTAATCCTGGGCTGCAAATGCCGCCGTAATCAACGCCGCCCGATTGAGACTGTGCACCGTGTCCTCCTTTGAATAACGGCGCGGAATGAGTTTGCGCGATTCGACTGTGCTGATGGCGAAGTTGGGAATGAGGGTAACGCACTTGAGCCGCGCGCTGACAGGAAAGTTGAGGCAGCGGACCTCGTCACCGGCAAAACCCGAAACGGTAAAGCCCCCACGCACCGCAGGAGAGGCATTGTCGGGATGATGTTCGAGCCGTGCCACCAAAGCGAGCAATTGGTCGCGCGAAAGGCCGGCAGCGGTGATTTCGTTTAATCCCGCGATGATGCCCAGCCGGGCGGCTGCGCTGGCACCGAGTCCTCTTCCGGCGGGCAGATCGCCGCCGAGCCGCACTTCGATTCTGAAAGCTTTTGCATTTGCGGCCTGGAAAAAGGCGGTTGCGGCTTCGGCCAGCATCGATTCGATAGCGCCTCGATCCGCGCTGTCGATCGCCGACGCGAGTGCCAAGCCAGCACCGTTGCGGGGCCGCACCTGAACGATCGCATAAACATTCAGTGCCAACCCCAGCGTATCGAAGCCAGAGCCAAGATTGGAAGTGGAGCCGGGAATCTGAACGGTGACGAAAGTGCGTTTCATGAACGTCAGCGAGCGCGTGTATTGTCAGACCAACCCACGGCCCCAACCGGAGAAATATGGACTGCGGTGGCAAGCGGAGCGCGACACCGCTTTGGCCAGGCCAAGCGCGCGTGTGCTCCACAAAAAGCATCGAAGGGCGAAGAAAACGCCGTTGTCGCAACGCTCCGCTGGAACAGTCCACGACATCGAGGTAACGACTGCGTTATGAGGAAGCTCGGGTGAGCGCGGCATGCCTTGTTGAATTGGAAAAATAGACTTGCGATCCGCTCGCGGGGTAACTTCAATTTGCTTTTATGGGGGATCAATTGCTTCCTTGGCCGCATGCTCCTGAGCACCGGTTGAGCACTCGCGGAACCTATTTCGTTACGGCCAGCACGCTTCACAAGGTGCATCATTTCCGCACGCGTGAGAGAGTGTCTGTTTTGCACCGTGGTTTGTTGACGGTCGCGACTGAGTTCGGATGGCGATTGGAAGCTTGGTCCGCTTTTTCGAATCATTATCATTTCGTTGCCCATTCTCCGGAATTAGGAGAAACCGCTGAAAGTCTTTCGTTCATGTTGCGATGCCTTCATGAGAAAACCGCAAAATGGGTGAACAAGCTGGACAAAGCACCTCAGCGAAAAGTTTGGTTCAACTATTGGGAAACCCGATTGAGTTACGAAAAATCGTATTTGGCGCGTCTGAATTACGTGCATCAAAACGCGGTGAAGCATGGCCTGGTTTTTGTCGCAAATCAATACCCGTGGTGTTCAGCACGCTGGTTCGAACGCACGGCGTCCGTGGCTCAAGTGCAAACAATCTACCGGTTCAAGACTGACCGGCTGAATGTGCAGGATGATTATCAGGTGGCGGCTGACTGGTGATGCAAAGTGAAAATGGGTCGAGGGCAATAGTGCGGCATTTTCGGGTTAATGACGGCGGTGTTGTCGAGGCCAAAGCGCCGTCGCCGCTTCGCTCTGCCGGCGCAGTCCAAAAAGGTTCATGAAACGCTGTGGACGCAGTCTGCTCAATGTGGACTGCGGGGGCAAAGCGCAGCGTGACACCGCTTTGGCCAATTCCGAGCGCACTGGGTTGAATAGCACGTTTTGTTGAGGCCAAAGCGCCGTCGCCACTTCGTTTTGCCGGCGCAGTCCAAAACGCGCGACACGCATCACGCGCGGCGGCCTTCGTCCACCTCGTAGTAGGCGAAGAATGTGTCGAGATCGTGACGATGGCTCAGGCCGCTGGCGCGTTTGTATTGCTCCAATTCCTCGGTCGCGTCGTCCTTGGATCCGCGCTTTGTCATAAAAAGATTCCAGATGAACAACGCCTCGTCGTCCGGCTTGCGGCCTTTCTGCAAACACCACTGGAAAATCTGTTCATCGCTCCCTCCGGCCAAAACACGTTCGCGCAAGAGGCCGTAATCGACACACAAGAAACGACAGCAGCGTCCATCAAATCCGTCGCCGAGATTCGCAAAATATTCCTCCGGCAATTCCCCGCGGGCCTGGAGCCGGATTTTGTCGAGCATGCGCGGGAAATAAATAA
>JBFMDG010000873.1:0-2854 GCA_040754135.1 Verrucomicrobiota bacterium | reverse complement strand
CGTTTGCGCAACCACCTTGTCGAGCGCGGTAATCTGGTCGCCAATCTGGCGGGTTTCCGCTTTCCTGGCATCGGCTTCGGCGATTTTTTTCTGCGCCATAAGCGCGCCGATTTCTTTGGAGACACGATTGCGCTGGGCTTTGAGGCTTTCGACCTCGGCCAATGATTTGCGGCGTTTTTCGTCGAGGGCGAGCACCTCATCCACGTGTGTTTCATCCCCTGCCCCCCGCGCCGCAAGCCGTTCTTTGACCATTTCCGGCTTTTCACGAATCAATCGGATATCCAGCATCGCGGCATTATAGGAGTGACCCTTTTCGGAGCAAGGAGGAACGGGTTTTTCGGGTTTTTCGCCGCATCGCGGTTTCCGTGCTTCGTGATAATCGGAGTTGGATGCTGCTGTCGAGGGATCGATTGATCCATTGCAACCCGCACGATGCGGCGCAACGCTCGGATCGCGCTCGGGCCTTTCGGCGAAAACTCAAAACGCGGCCGCGCTTTGTGGCGAGGCTGGTTTGGCGCGATCGAGCCGGTTTAACGTGAGCCAAAGTTGATTGCGCAGCGGTTTTCCATCGGCGGCATTGAGGTTGAATTTCAATTCCATTTGCATCACCGGACGCAAAGGACCGAGATCGAGAAACACGGTTTTGCCATCCGCACTCAGCCGCGCGCTTTTCACGGCGACTTCATCGCGCCCTTCCTTTTCCGGATTGGCCACGGACCAATCTTTGGAACCGTATTGGGCGGCGTAACGATAATTCCATTGATGCACGGCGTAGCTGCCGGTGTCTTCGGCCGTGTCGCGTTCGAGCGGTTGCGTGAAAGTGAGCGTGAGGCCGTTGCTGTGCGCGTGCCAGGCAATGGGCAGATAAACCGGTTTGCCAGTGAAGCGGACCCGTTGCAATGCGCCATCCTTCACCGCGCTCGTTTGCCAACCGGTGCTGCCGGCCACATAAAGATGGCCATCACGCGGATGAAATGAACCGCGATTCGGCCCGGAAAGAAAACGTCCGGGCAACGCCACCACCGCTCCCTGGCTCAGGCCATCCACCTGATCACGCAACACCAGCATCATTCCGCAGCGCCCCCAAAGGAGATGCAACACCTGTCCGCTCAACGGGCCCCATTGGCCGCGCGGAACCCACACCTGACTGCCGCTCGAATTGTCCACAAAATGCGGAATCCAACAGAGAGGCAGGTCGTAACCCAGCGGACGTTCCGGCGTGACGCGTGGTCCGCCGTAGCCGTAATGGCCGCTGACGCGAATCTCCGCAATTTGCGACGAGGGCGTCCACTCCCCTTGTTGCGGCGCGGCGGTGATGATTTTTCCATCGGGACTGACTCCGAGGCCATTGGCATTTCGGAATCCTGTGGCGAGAATGTCTTTGGTGCGTCCGTCTCGAGAGATCCGATGCACGCCGATCGGATCGATGTAATAGAAATTGCCGGCGTCATCTTTTTCCAGGCTGGTGACGTAATCATGGCCGCCGGTCGAGGTCTCGATGAGATTCGAGAAGTTCTCGTAAAAATCGGCTTCGCCATCTCCGTTTTCATCGTGCAACCGTGTGATCTGATCGCGGCCGAGCACGAACACCTGGCCGTCCCTCACTTTCAAACCGAGCGGCTGAAACAATCCCGTGGCAAAGCGTTTCCAACTCAACTCGCGCAATGTTTCATCGATGCCCGTGACGCGCCAAACATCTCCATGAATGCTGCACGTGTATGCCGCGCCATCGGACGTGAAGTCAACGCCCGCCAGGAACATGAGCGCGTTCCACGGGTTTTCATAAGGGACCGTCAGCGTGTCCACGCTCAAGAATTCCTGGTCAAGTCCGCGCTGGCCTCTCGTTTTCAATTCCGGCAGCCAGCGCGCTTTGCCCGGACGAAGCCATGACTCGAGATCGTTGCTGGTTCTCGAAACGGAAACGAATTCTTTCAATTGCCCGACCGCCGTTGCCGGTGCGGATGAAAGGAACAGTTCGATTCGCATTGGCTGATTTCGCGCAGGCAGCAAAAGCGTCAATGCATCATTGTTCTTCTCGAGGCGAACTCCAGGTCCGCCTCCGGCCACCTGGATCATCTCGACTTTTTCCCCGCGTCGAATGACGGCGCTTGCCACCGCACCTTGAGTGGTGATTTCCGCTCCGGCTGCCGCCGCGGCCAGATCGAGCCTCAGCGGTTGCGCTCCCGCGGCGATTTGCATCGATCGCGTAAAGACGGGCAGTTCTCCCGCAAACTCAAGCCAGGGCGACTCGATCACACGCGTTCCTTCCACGCGATGCTCGAGCACCGCTCGCGAGTCGTGCCAATGAAGACCTCTGTACTGCACCGTGGAATTTGGCCACGCCACTTTGGGCGCCGTGAACGCAATTTGTCCGTCCACTTTCGGCATGCGAATCAGGCCGAATCGCGCGGGATCCACTTTCAAAAATCCTCCCGTCCAGGCCGCGCGCCACGAGCACGATGCCGTGTCGTAAGCCACAGAACCCTGGCTCTGCGATCCGACTTTGATCGAGAGCCCCTTGGCCACTCGGCCGCCGGGAAGTTCGAGATTCGAGGCGAGAAACGGACCGATATCGGTGCGGCTCCAGCGATTGTCCACCCAGTCTCGCTCGGCTTGCTCGCCTGGATCACGTCCGGAGGCCGGTGGCTGCCCAACCGGCACTTCCGCTCCGTGCGCGCAAAAAAGCGACGCGATGATTGGCGACAGCGCCAGCAGAAAAATGGCAAGCGACCGATTCGCAAAGCGGCCACGACGAGGAGAACAGCGATGGGTTCCAGGCAAAATCATAGTGAAAGCTCAGCGAGTGAACAGATTTCACCAGTGTGAAGTCAAGGGGAGAAAGGGGGGGGTTAAA
>JBFMDG010000872.1:0-2858 GCA_040754135.1 Verrucomicrobiota bacterium | reverse complement strand
GGCGCCCATGCGCTCGACCAGGCGCTGAGTCTCCTCCGGCGTGCCTTCATTGATTCGAGTCCAGATGCGGTCAACCGTTTCGAGTGGGATGGTTTTCAAGAGAGATGTTCTTCAAATTAAAAATTAATAGCGAAAAGGACGAAGCCTTTTGGTTTTCGCGAACCGATGTCGTAATACAGATTTGGCGTTTCGGTGCTGAATTTTCCCGCCGCGCGTGGATCGACCAGTTTTAGCGGGCCTTCGCTCCGGGCCATCTCGACCAAAAACCCGCTGTAAACCACCGGGCGCCCCAAAACAGTTCCGGTCACCTTCTTCGGGGCAATGACAATTTTCTGTTCCGGCTTTTTCTCGGTCTGCGCTTGTGGAGTCGACGGGCCGCTTTGGGTTTGGAGATCTTGTGCTCGAAGAGCCGTGAGGGAAAGAACGAGGGAGAACAAAACCAGCGTTTTCATGCGAACACTTTCCGCCAAAGACACTCCTTTTGTCAAAAACCGAATCGGCACTCAATTATCTTGCGCAAACATTCATGCCACTCCGGCGGAAGCAGAACTTGCCGGCGGTTTCCATCGGCGAATCGCGCGTCGCCAACATTCTCCGATTTCAGACGCCAACACGACCGCTTCCTCCCAGCTGTTTGGTAAACCGTGCAAATTGAAGCCGCAGCGCAAGGGCCCCATTTCCGCTACCGCAAAAATCTCATGGCCGGGCGACGCCACCTCCAGCCAACATTCAAAAACTTTTTCGACGAAGCTCAAAAAATCATTCGCTTCCGGTGTGAGCTGGCCGCTTTTTCCAGTGACAGGCACCTGGCAGTGATGCCCATTGAAAGGACGAAAATGAAACTGTTGAGATCGCTGGATCAGATCAGGCCGTGCACCCAAGCGATTCCAGTAAGGAGGCGACAACTGTTTCATCACCGCAAAATGCGAAAAGTCCCAGGCGAAAGGAAGCAATTGTCCCGTTGCTTTTTGGAAGGCATCGGCGAGGGCGAAAGTTTTTTCAGGCGTTTCCGTGCAGGTATCCCGTTGCACCTCGACGGCGAGTTTGACATCGATCCGTTCGGCGAGCGAAAGCAACCGCTTCAACAACTTGAGCGCCTCTTTCGTTGAGGTGTCGTGATCGCCAAGTTGCACATGAATGTGGCGCGCGCCAGCGGCACGGTTTTGCTCCAAAAGCGGCTTGAACTCCCCGCGCGTTCCTGAAGAAAAGTAACCGATCGGCATGAGATCGAACTTGCGCGCGCAACGTTCGTGCTCGGGAGTCAACAGTGCGGTGAATCCATCGAAGCCTGCCTCTTTGATCGCTTCCAGTTTGCGTTCGAGAGACCATTCCTTATTGGCGCTGGGATATTCGGTCAATGATCGCAGCGCGGCGATATGCCGCAATACGGGAGGCACTGGTTCAGCCATGGAATCAGGAAAGCGAATGGGGGTGTGAGGAGCGCGCCGATGTTGCCCAATTGCAGACGACGCCTCTAGCGCGCCCCTCTCATTGATAATCCGCCAGCCAGCTTATTTCTTTTTCAACCGCCCTTTGAAGGTCAATTCTGCGATCCCGGATTTATCGAGCTCTCCCAGACCCAGAGTGACCATGCGGTCGTATTGCTTTTTCGTCGCTGCCGCCAAAGGCAAATTCAGTTTGGCAGTGTTGGCCAGCTGCAGTGCGATTCCGGAATCTTTCGCGGCGTGGGCCGCGGAGAAGAAGCAGCTGTGCTCCCGGTTTTGCATATCTTCGCCATCGGTTTCGAGCACGCGCGAATTGGCGCCCGTTTGCGAAAAAACTTCGCGAATCATTTTCAAATCGAGCCCTAATGCATCGGCCAAACCGAGACCCTCAGCCAATGCCGCCGTGTTGATGTTCATGACCATGTTGACCAGCGCTTTTACCTTCGCGGCTTCACCAGCTTTGCCAATGTAACGATTCGAGGCGCTCAGTTTTTCCAGTATCGGCTTGGCGCGGTTAAAGGCTTCCGGTGTTCCGCCACACATCAGGTAAAGGGTGCCTTGCCGTGCCTGAGTAATGCTCGACGCCATGCACGCTTCAAGCACCTGCGCGCCGGCCTTTTCCCCGCGGCGTTCGATCTCGACGTGAATCCCAGGGCTCACGGTGGCGCAATTGATGAAAAGCCGCCCTTTCGCTTTGTGCAGCAGACTCCTCGATTTTTCAGAATATATCTGGTCCATAGCCGCGTCATCGGTCACTACCGTGATAATGACGTCGGACAACTCCGTCACTTTGGCCAATGATTTGCACGGCTCCGCTCCCAGTTCCGCCCCCAGTTCCTTGGCGATCTTATGTCGCGCGTCAAAAACCGCGCTGATGGTGAATCCCGATTCTTTGAGCCGGCGAGCCATGTTCGCGCCCATCCGTCCGACTCCCACAAAACCAATTCGTTCAGGCATATAGATTCTCTCTGGTTGATTGTTTTACGCCACGATGGGTGGCGCGTGGTCATTCATCTTCTTCGGAAAATGCGCGCCGAGCATAGCGCAGTGAATTTTTTCGATCACGCATTTTTTGTTTTTCACCGCCGGATCGGCCGGGATCTGCCTGGGATCTGTGGTTCCGCGCACCCCAATTCGGGACAACACATTGTGACAATGCACCTGTGCCATGGCTCGAACTCTCGCGCCAACCTGTCGCGAAGTGCGAACTTTTACGGTGGGCAACCGCGTGACGAATCTTGTGTAAAGGGCTGCACTCTTGCAGCTTGCAATTGGCATGAACCTGGTGGCACCGCCGCTGCTAAACCCCTTTGGAGAATTTAATTCACAGATTTTATGGCAAAAGTACTCGGCATCGATTTGGGAACTACAAACTCCTGCATGGCGATCATGGAAGGAGGCGAACCTGTTGTT
>JBFMDG010000871.1:0-2864 GCA_040754135.1 Verrucomicrobiota bacterium | reverse complement strand
TTTTCGCGCCCCCGCGGAAAACATTTCTTCCAAATCCGGAAGCAGCAATCCCAGTCCAGAACGCTTCGCAAAAATGCTGACGCGTTTTGAACAGCGACGTTGCTGCGGCTTGCAAAGCCGCGCTCCGTCCCGGGGAGCGCGTCGCGCCCCGGGCGCAGTTTTTCGCGCCCTCGCGGAAAACATTTCTTCCAAATCCGGAAGCAGCAGCGTCCGTCCAAAACGCTTCGCAAAAAGACTGACGCGGCTTGCATCGGCGACGTTGCTGCGGCTTGCAAAGCCGCGCTCCGTCCCGGGGAGCGCGTCCCGCCCCGGGCGCAGTTTTTCGCGCCCTCGCGGAAAACATTTTTTCCAAAGCTCCGTTAACTCGATCAGCGTGGCATTGGAACGACCCTTTCATTAATCTCCCCGGCAAATGCAATTCCTGTCAGTAGCCGGGCGGGAACTACGAGTGGCCGCGAGGAAGCGAAGCAGCTTCGGAGTGCGCGTGGTTGCCTCCTTTATTGCGCTCTTCATCAGTGGTGTTTCGTTATGGTTTGTGACGCTGTTTGGGTCGAGACCGATGAGCGGAGCGGAGCTGTTTGCCATCTTGAGCGGGGTGGCGTTCATGTGCGCCTGTTTCGTGGGCCCCGCCCTCACGGTGGATTGCGTCAACGAGGAGCGAAACAACGGAACGCTCGGCCTTTTGTTTCTCACGAACTTGCCCGGCATTTCCGTTTTGCTGGGCAAGCTCGCCGGGCACGGCCTGCAGGCCCTCTACTCGATCGTCTCGATCATCCCGGTGATGGCGCTGCCGGTTCTGTTAGGAGGAGCGGACGCCGCTTCCCTCGTGAAAACGGCCTTGGTTCTTTTGGTCACGATGATCCTTTCGCTGATCATTGGGATGTTTGCATCCACGGTGTGCCGCAAAGTTTGGATGGCGGCCGCGCTATCCATTTTCATTCTGGGGATCCTGATCGTGGGAATTCCCATCGTTGCTGTCATCCTGCGGTTGAATCAGCAAATGAGTTGGGCAAACGCGCTGGAACTGCTCAGCCCGCGTTATTCGCTCTCGATGGCCAGGCCCACCGCCGCCATGGGCCCCATCGATCCGCTTTGGACAGCGCTTGGCGTGCAGGTGTTGATTGCGTTTGTGTTTTTCGGACTGGTGGCATTTCTCCTTCCGCGTGTGTGGAAAGAAGGCCGATCGGGCAGAAAGGCGCTCGCCATTTTTTCAAAATGGCGCGCGTTGAAGTTTGGTTCGAGAGAAGCGCGCCGCACGTTGAGGGAGCATTTATTGGCGATCAATCCGTTCCTTTGGCTTTCGTCCCGAGAGCGTTTCGGTGCGATGGGTCACGCTTTGGTATTCATGATTCTGGTGATTGGGATTGCCTGGACGGGAAATCATGTGCGGCTTGGGTCGGGGCCGTTTCCAGATGATTTCCTCAGTCCAATGCTCGTTTGGATTCTGGGAACTCCCCTGCTCTATCTTTGTTTCTGTTTTCGGCTGGCTACGGCGGCGAGTGAACGATTTGCCGAAGATCGCAAGTCCGGCGCGCTCGACCTGATCCTATGCACGCCATTGCAAAGCCGGCAGATCGTTCGGGGCCATTGGTTGGGCTTGATTCGGAGGTTCTGGGGTGCGGCCGCCCTTCTCCTCGGAGTGCATGCCTTCGTGCTCAATTACATCATGGAAGCGATCCGCCTCGAGTCGCGATTGCATCCATTTGATTTGCGCGAAATTGTCGTCCGGCCGTTGCGGCATCTCTTGGGCGCGTCCTGGATTCCCAACGAGCACGCTCCATTTTACATTGCCTGCCTGGCTGTTTTGACGGCGGCGATTTTGATTGTGGTGCTCTGGATCGCGCTGGTTTGGCTAGGCATGGCGCTCTCACTGAAAATGCGCCGCGAAATCCTCGCGGCCTGGGTGTCGCTCATTCTCCTCGCTGCGCCGCCCATCCCATTGTTTGTTCTCTCCGTAGCGCTGCTCGACAACAAACGACTCTTCGCCAATGATCTTTTCCTGGGCATGCTCCGGTTGGGAGCAAGCGGATTTTTTATCGTTCTCGCCAACGCGCTGCTTTGGATGTTTCTGGCCCGCCGCTGGACATATGGAGCCCTGCGCGGCGCCGCTGCGCCGGCGTCACCGATTCAATTGGCGGAATCAAGAGAATGAATGTGATTCAGAATTTGGAATCCGCTCGCGCGCGCTGGAGCGCATCTCACCCTTTTAAGGCTTAGGATGATCCAGGAGCCATTCCACCGCTTTTGCAGCCAATTGCGATTGCTCGGTGCCGCGTTTGGCCAATGGAAAATGACCCCCGCCTTGGATTGCCCACAGTTCCACGGCACCGCCTGCGGCGCTGCCTACTCCGCGAGTGACGACTGTATCCAGTCCTGCGACGTTCAGATCGAGGTCCAGAGTTCGAGTTGACTCGGTTGTCCTGGAGGCACCGCCGTTAAACAAGAGCCATTGATCGATACTTGCCACTGCCCCGGGATAAGGAACTTGGAAGGTAATGGGCGGCATTGAGGGCACAGGGATGGCCGAACCATTGTTAAAGGTGACGATTGAATCCGCCGTGCCATGAATATGGAGGATATTCACAGGAGAAATCGGCTTGACGAAACTTAAGCTCGAAGCGCCCCCAATGCTGACAATGGCTGCGATCACATCCGCGTGTTCCGCAGCCATCCGATAAGCCATAAACCCGCCATTAGAATGACCGATCAAATAAATGCGTTTCACGTCTACATTAAATTCCCGGCGGACACCATCGATGATGGCTTTTAAATACGCCACGTCATCAACCGTTGAGTTATTGGCGTTGCAGCAGGCTTCGGTAGCGTTCCAAAAGCGGTGGCCCAGCAAATCTCTTGTTCCTTCA
>JBFMDG010000870.1:0-2897 GCA_040754135.1 Verrucomicrobiota bacterium | reverse complement strand
ATCGAGTATCCGGCATTCTTGAGCAGCCGGAGCGGCACCGCGCCTTTCTGCGTTTCCTGGTGAGATATCACGCTCCATGTCAGCGGAGAAATGCCATGCAACAAGGAAATCCATGAGATGTGGGTGCAGTTTGCATTGGCCAACGTGCGAGAAATCGGAATGCAATTCGTGCGGAACCGGCTTAACACCGGCGCCGTTTCAGACGTAATCGCATCGGGGCGCAAACTATCCAGGATAAACAGGAAAATGTTCGGTTTCGTCTTTAGTTGAGCGCTGGAAATCTCGGTGATCACCGATTCAATTTCATGCGCGGGCGCGACCTGGCGCAGCTGTGGTGAATCCATGAAAACCATGTCTTCGTCCGCGGAATTGCCCATCATCGAAGGCTTCCGAACTTCCACAAACACGCTCCCCGGATTCCAAAGGCCCCAACCCGCCAGCACAAGGCCGGAGCACAGGAGCCATTTGATGGGCAGGCCGGCGCGCACCATCCTCGATGCGAAGCGTGAACGTTTTTCCATGCACGCAGTGATTAGCACGGCCATGACAATGAGCAGGAGGACGATAGAAAATGCCAGGATTGCACCCATGATCTTGCTCCTCAGGCCGACGAATCCGCTGCGCACATTCCAAAATGCCATCGGCAGCGTATTCGGCAGATGCATCCCGATCCAACGATAACTGAAAGCATCGCAAATGAAATAAGTGGCCCCAAGCAACAACAGAATGGAAACGATGGCTTCGAACCACCGGAGTCCGACGGTGCGGCTCAGCGCGTGCAAACACGCCGCAAGTCCAGTCGCTGCCGCGCACAATAACAGCGCCCCCGCAGCCAGAACTGCTTTTTGAATCATGTCGGCCGGCAACTGGAAAATCGTCCAGAGCCGCCCGATCAAAAGCACCAATAGAATAAGCGCGACAAACAGAACATTGATGCTGGGGAGTGTTTTCCTTCTTCCGGCATCCATGTCACCGCACGCTGCATTTGTTCTCAACCGGGGGAATTGACCGGACGCATCCATGTCAAAAGCCGGGAGTTTCCATGGGGAGCAGGTGGTGCATCAATTCATGAGGCATGACGGTCCAATTTCGCCCTGGCCTGCACATAGGCCGCGGCGCGTGTGATGCGTTCAAAATGCGGGCCGCGAATAAGACGGTGCGGCATCCAAAAGCGCGCCAGTGGCAATTGGCAACCCGCTTTCCAAATGGGCTGGCGCACCCGGAATTCCCTCGAATACCAGGTGTGGAGCAAAAACGGATTTCCTTCGTGATCTTTCAACAACGTGGTGATGCCTTCCGCTTCATCGGGCCAGGGCTCGGCATCCAGATAAAGCGTTTTGAATCCATGGCGGCACAACCAAAAGAAAAGGCAGTAATAAGGCTCGGCTTCATTGTATTCAAATCGCTTCCCGCGCGAGCGGACGAAATCCGGTGTATGAACCCGATACTGTTCCTGCCATCGTTGGCTTTCAATATCAGGATCAACCGCCAATTGCTGTAGCAACGCGGCGCGATGCAAAATCAAAAAGAACGGATTGCACGCGACCGGATTGTGAAATCGAAGGTCAATGACACCCCCATCTGGCATCCCGCAACAAACAAATCCTCCCTGGACCATGGCTTCCATCAGCCGAAGGATTGCCGTCGAATTCAGGAGGAATGCGTCTTCATCCAAATGAATAATCCAGTCACTTTCGAAATTCTTGACGAGATCAACGGTGTAGTGAGGCTGCCAGGTTTTAATCGCTCGTCTCGGATAAGGCAAATCGACCAACTGCGAAGAGAGCTCGAAGAGCTCAGGATGTTGTGAATAGCTCAGGATCTCCACGCTTTGCCGTGGGATTTGAGGAGAATCGAACCCTGTCCGTGGAGACGGTTTGACAGAAAAAGACTCTTGATTTGCGGGCATGCTCATTTTTTAACCGCCTGGCCTGAGCTGCATCCGCAGATGAGATTCTTCATCCAGGGGATGGAGCATGATTGCGACATTCCAATCAATGCATGAGAAATTCGGGATCATCGCCAATCGTTTTTAGTGTAATGAGGGCGAAATCGCCAGTTTGAATTTGCCCAAACGGAACAATGGCCCGCCGTTGCGGAATCATTGGCTCGCAGCCGTCCAGTGTTTCAGCGACCGCTCCAAAGCTTCGACCACTGGTGGCATGCGAACCCCGGTTTTCAAAAGTTTCGAGACATCCAGCACACAATTCGAACGAGGCGTCTGCGCGGCTTGCGCATAGAATTCCGCATCACTCGACCAGAATTCAAAGGAACGGTCCGTTCTAAGATGTTTCCGGATCAGCTCAACCACTTGCCGTGTCGTGACCCAGCCCGGGTTCGTCACGTTATAAATGCCAGGGGCGGCTCGTTTATCCCACAAATCGAGGCAAGCTCGCGCGAAATCCTGGCGATGCGAGAGTGAGTTCACGTTGTCGTAAACCTTCGAATACCGCTGGAGTTTGCTTAAATAATTTCGAGGATGATCCAACTCGTCAAAAGGCATTCTCATTCGCCAGAAATAAACTTCACCCAGGCCGGCGAGCGCTTCTTCGGCCACGGCTTTGGTCCCGCTGTAAAAACTCGAGGGGGGCGCGCGGAATGAAAAATTTGGACGATCCTCCTCGGTAAAGCCGGCGATCGACTCGGGTGCGGTTTCCAGAATGCGCTTTATTTCTGGTCGAATCAGATCGCGCTCGACCACGCACCGTTCCTCCCTGCAAATCTTCGCGCCAGAATAAATGCAGCCGGTGGATACGTGCCCCCAGGGAATACGCGCTGACAGGCAAGCGTGAGCAATGGTCAGCGGCAATAGAATATTGCCTTCGATCGTCTCCGCTTTTGCCTGTTCACAAGCGTCCACGGTCGGACGTCCAATGAATCCGGCGCAGTTGATCAGG
>JBFMDG010000869.1:0-2905 GCA_040754135.1 Verrucomicrobiota bacterium | reverse complement strand
CCCGCCTACGCACTGCGTGCTAGGGCGAGGCAGCCTTCGGTCGCCACTGCGTAGCGCGCGAAGGCTGGTGGGTCGCCACGGTGCTGCCCCGTGCTCTGCGGTTTAAGAGACCGCTGCATCGCTGCAATGCTTGCAACCCGATTTGCGGTTTCGATGCGCTTGATGACGTCGGCCACACGCATGCGCGGACAGATGTCGATCGGCGTGATGCTGGATTCGCCAACGCCCCACTGACCACCGTAACCGCCGATCGCAGCGCGGGACACCACGATCCCGTGCCCCGGCGCCGTCGCAGCCTTGATGAGCGCCATCGCCACACTCGCTTGGCGGGCAATGGTGCACGAACCAGCGATCCAGCTCGCCGCAATCGAACCACTTACGTTCGTCGCCAGGAGCACTGGTCATTCGCGGAAAAAAGTGATTCCGCTTTGTGCCGTCATACCGCCCGGAGCGGAGACAGCAGTTCTTAAAAGTGCGTCCTGAACCGCATGGGCACGGATCGTTACGGCCGAGCTTCTCGCGCAGCTCTTTATCACCGTGAACGACGCGTTCGCCTTTCTTGACGTGTGTTTCGGACGGGAACCCTTTGCGTCGCTTGCTCATGATTTCGAAAGCACGGTTGATCTTCCTGCATGTGTTCGTTTGCCATACGTCCTCCTGGTTTCGGTTGTGGTTGAATTCCGCCATCACCCGATGGCGGAGAAAATCTGATAGGCAAGGCTAACACGGGATGCTCTACCAACTGAACTACTCCCCGGTTTGATTGGGGAGACAGAAGTCGAAGTCATCGCGGACGGCCACCATTGCCGAACCCGATGTTTTCGGCCCCTTCGGCCAATCGAAGTGTTGTCGAAAGGAAGCGGGCAAAAAGGGGAGTGTGGAATTGCCGGTGTGTTACAGGGCGAAGGAATTTGTTTGGATACGTAGTCCCCGGCCTTCCGCCCGGACTATCACATCGCGGGCTTTCATCCGTTTTTTACAACTGCAGCGGGCGTTTCTTTCAATTGGCGGAATTTTTTCCGCGACAGGGACAAATGGTTTTTTGGTCGGGGTGTTTTGGGACCGGCTTGAAGGCCCGATTGCTCGAGCCGCTTTGCACTCACCAACGAGAAGTTTCGCCGCAGAAAACGACCCAGGGTTGTTGCTCGCAGGCAGACGTTAACCCTGTGGTCTGGTTCACTGTGGCGAATGCGCGACGCGCTAGCGGCAAAGCTTGCGCGTCTTGTAGGTCAGGAGAGGCCGGAACGTCGCGATAACGGACACGAGTCTGGCATCGATCAGATCCTGAATCACTGCCTCGATGTTTTTGTATGCGGCGGGCGCTTCCTCATAGAGCAGGTCGCGCTCTTCGCAGATAACGCGGCCGCCGAGCGGCGTCTGAACCAACGGCTGTGCACCGAAGCGTTCGCGCATTCGCAAGCGGCTCTCGCTGCGCGCCCACTTGCGACCCGATCCATGCGCGAGCGACCAGCCGTGGTTTTGACCGTCACTGGTCGGCTTCAAGAGGTAACTGAACGAACCGCGCGAACCTGGAATCACAACGAATTCGCCGTCAGCAACGACTGCCCCTTTGCGGTGAACCCAAAGAACGTCGCCGCAGCCTGCGCGAGAGGTGATGCTGTTGTGGCAGCCGTCCCAAAGGCATTCCGCTTCGGTGCCCAGGGCGGCGACGAAGCGCCGCGCAATCAACTCGCGGTTCGCTTTCGCCCAGCGCACGGCGAAATCATGATCTCGGAGGTAGGACTGCGCCGCAAACGAGCTGGCATCGGCTCCGGTGGCGAAATGTTCATCGGGACAGGCGCGCAAGATCGATTCACCCAATCCGCGCGATCCACTGTGAACAAGCACCACGAGTTGCTGTTTACCGACACCCAGTTTCTTGAATTCGTCGGAATCGAAGACTTTTTCCACCGCCTGCAATTCGGCGAAATGATTCCCGCCGCCGATGGTGCCGAGGGCCGAATCGAATTCAGTGGATTCGAGACCGCGTTCAGCAAGGAAATGGCAGACGCATTCGTCCCAGGGATGTTCGAGGTTGAAGCGTAACCCAGCCCACCGGTCGAGCTTGGCGTCTCGACGAACGAGGTCCGTCGCAAACAGGGCCATGCCGCACCCGATGTCGCCGCCGATGAGGTGAGGGTAAATCACGCCTTGGGTCACGAAGGCCGCGCCGACGGGCGTTCCCTTTCCCGGATGCAAGTCTGGGAATCCGACGGCGAGACGCACACCGGCGAGCTTGGCGGTGGCATAGAGTTGGCGCACGGCCTCGCCTTCGATCCACGACTTCGGCGAGGCAATCAGCCGCACTTTGCTTTCGATCGCTGTATTCATGTTTCCTTCATTTCCCGCCATAGCCTTGGCAATGGCGGATCAGCCCGCCGAAGCGGGAAGTTGTTGTGACTGGTTTCTGAGGCCGGTATTGCGCCGGCGTCTCGTCTTCGGCGAGACGTCTTATTCCGGTTTGGCCTGCCGTCGGAAGCTAAGGGCATACTGCGCTCGGACCCAGACATCGGATTAGTGGTAGAGCGAAGGATGGAAGACCGAACGTGTATCTCTCAGCATTGATGCCCCGAGAAATTCCTCGATTGGATCGTGCTTGTGGGCATGTGATCCCGGCCCCATCATCTGCTTGTGACAATTCCCGCTGAGTTGGTGCAGCGACTTGCCAGTGCCAGGCACGTGACCGTTCTCACTGGCTCGGGCGTGTCGGCGGAAAGCGGAGTGCCGACCTTTCGCGACGCGCAGACAGGACTCTGGGCCAAATACAGTCCCGAAGAGTGGTTCTTCGCTGTTTTCAGTGGGTGTTGTTGATGTAAGATAGGCGGATTCATGATTCCTGAAAAAGCATTTGAACGACTGCTGGGACTGGACGAGTGCTGGGAAGTAGCCGGCGCAGAATATGAGA
>JBFMDG010000868.1:0-2907 GCA_040754135.1 Verrucomicrobiota bacterium | reverse complement strand
GTGGCACGCGGGCCTTTTCCCCCTGCGGTCGGGCCCACCGGACCGCATTACAAATGACGCGTTGAATTTGCGGATGATGATAAATGGGATAACTCTCGTGGCCCGGGCTGAAATAAAAAATGCGTCCGCTGCCGCGCGTCCAGCAATTGCCGCCGCGAAAGACCTCACCGCCCTCGAACCAGGAGACGAACACCTGCTCCTCGGGATGCGGAATGCCAAACGGTTCGCCGTACATTTCGGATTGCTCGAGTTCGATAAAATCGCCGATGCCCTCGGCAATGGGATGCCCGGGATTCACCACCCAAATGCGTTCGCGTTCGCCGGCTTCGCGCCAGCAGAGCGCGCAGCTCGTTCCCATAATGCGCTTGAAAAGCTTGGACCAATGCCCCGAATGCAAAACAATCAATCCCATCCCATCGAGCACGCGTTGGTGGATGCGGGCAATGACCTCGTCGCGCACCTCTTCATGCGCAGCGTGGCCCCACCAGGTGAGCACGTCGGTTTGTTCGAGGAGGTCCGGCGCGAGTCCATGGTCCGGTTCTTCGAGTGTGGCCGTGCGCACGGAGAATTCCGGATGCTTTCGCAAAGCACCGGCGATCGTCTCGTGAATTCCTTGAGGATAAATGCGGGCAACGTGAGGCACCGTCTTTTCGTGAACGAACTCGTTCCAAACAGTGACGCGAATGGTTTGCATAGCAGCAGAGGCGGCAGTTCAACGGATTTTCCAGAGCAACGCGCGCATCTCGGCGCGCACGCTGGCAAAGCGTGGATTGTCGGCCAGGTTGATGAACTCTCGCGGGTCGCGCTTGTGATCGTAGAGTTCGGCGCCGGCATTTCCGTCGTCCCATTCCGTGTACCGCCAGCGCTCCGTGCGCACACTGCGGCCCATGATCTGGCGCCGCTCGTGAGTGCGGGTCACCTGGGTGTAAGCAGGCTTGTCCCACGGCGCGCGCGGATTGTCCAACAAAGGCGCGAGGCTGCGGCCGGGCAATCCCTCCGGCGGAGTCAATCGGCATAATTGCGCCAGAGTGGGAAACAAATCGAGTAATTCGACCGTTCTGCCGCTCCCTTTCCCTCGAGTCTTCTGGCCTGGCGCCGCGAGGATGAGCGGCACACGAGCCGATTCCTCGAACAAACTCATCTTCATCCACTGCCCGTGTTCGGTCAGGTGATAGCCATGATCGCTCCAGAAGACGACGATCGTATTCTCCGTTAATCCGAGTCGATCGAGCGCATCGAGCAACCGGCCCACTTGCGCATCCATGAAGCTGATGGACGCATAGTAGGCCTGGATCGCTTCGCGTTGCTGATCCTCGGTCAAACCAAAAAACGGCGGCTTCGTCCACGGCGCCACCGCCGGCACATCCGCCAGATCGTCGGCGGGATTTTGCGGCAGACGGATTTTGTGCGGCGGATACAGGTCAAAATATCGCTTCGGCGCCACATACGGGCAATGGGGCCGATAAAAGCCGACGGCCAGGAAAAACGGCCGGTCTCGCAATTCCTCCATCAACTGAATCGCCGCGGTGGCGCCCTGGCCATCTGTTTGTTCCTCGTCCGTTCCCTCGGCGGCGAGGAATGAGATCGACGAACCCAGCCCGCGCGCCGGTGTGTAATTTCTGAGAAGTTTTTCCTCATCCTTATCGCGGCCGCGCGGGTTGATCACTCGATCCCAGGATAAAGGATCGTCGAGTCCGCTGGTGCCGATCTGCCCGGGAACTCCGTAATGGAAAATTTTCCCAACGCGCGCCGAGACGTAGCCATTGGCGCGAAACATTTGCGCGATGGTGACTGCGTTGGTGACGGTCTCTTTTCGGAAATCGACGCGCAAATCATAAACGCGCGTGGTGTCTGGCCGCAAACCGGTCATGAGCGACACGCGGCTCGGACTGCAAAGTGGAAACTGATTGTAGGCCCGATCGAATCGCGTGCCGCGCCGGGCCAGGCGATCCAGATTGGGGGTCCGAATCACACGATTCCCATAGCAACCGAGATGATTGTTGAGGTCGTCAGAGGCGATGAACAAAACGTTGGGCTTGCGAAGGGCGGCGGCGGCCTGGGCAAGCCGCTGCTCAAGACCCATGAAGATCAGCCCGAGGAACACGAGGCGCCCCAGCCAGCGAATTAACAGGTGCGAATGGCAATCGCTCATAAGCTGCATCAGGCCATCGTGCCAGAATGCGCCCGGGGGAACAACTCTTCAGCGTATTAACGATCCGGCTAATGCGAACGGCATGACCGATCGTTCAATCAACAGCATGCGCCTACCGTTAACCTGCCAGTGACTTCACCACACTTTCGAAAATCTGGATTCCTTCTTCCGCCTGCGGACGCGTCAGGTTCAATGGAGGGAGCAGGCGCAGGACTTGTGTTCCCGACGGAATCGTGAGAAGGCCGGCGGCGTGCAGGCGATTCACGAATTGCATGGCGGCAGGTTTATCGCTTTCCCGAAACCGCGGATGGCTCGGTTCGAGTTCGATGCCAATGATCAGCCCGATGCCGCGCACCCCTTTCACCACTTGAGGATACGTCTGGCTGAGATGGTGGATTCTCGTTTTGATCCAGTCACCGAGTTCACGCGCGTTGTCGGCGAGCTTTTCGCGTTCGATGACCTCGAAAATCTTCAAAGCCACGGCGCAGCCAAGCGGTGTGCCGCCAAAAGTGCTCGCATGAGTGCCCGGTCCCAACAAATCCGCGTGGCGATCCCTCACCCAAAAAGCGCCGATGGGAAATCCGCCCCCGAGCGATTTTGCCATCGAGAGGCCGTCGGGCAGAAACGTGTCCGCGCCGGCAACGCCTTCAAGGAGCCGTTGAAAACTTTGAAATCGGCCGGTGCGAAAATGTCCGTCCTGCACGCCGTCCATGAACAGGAGCAGTTTTTTTTCATCACACAGCGCGCGCAATCCG
>JBFMDG010000867.1:0-2922 GCA_040754135.1 Verrucomicrobiota bacterium | reverse complement strand
CGCGGGAACGGCCCCGGACGATCTGGTGGTTCTCTACGACAATTCGAACACGCAAACCTTCGTCATCGGCGCAGCCAATGTCTGGCGGCAGGATTCAGCCCGTCACCCCGGCAATCGCAGCGGCGACAACTCGAACGGCGAGCCGGGATCGTCCGGGGATTGGGATAACAATCCGGACGCGTTCATTTGGGATTTTGGCCGCACCCGAGTGATTCAGATCGACACCACCAAACCGGCGGGATCGCAAAACAGCGAGTATTATCTCGACTTGCAAATCCCGCTCAGCGCTCTCGATGCCTCGGCGATTGGCGGACCGGTGATGACGCCATTGACGCCGTTCACGATGACGGCCACGACGAGCAACTCGAACACGGATCCGACGCAGAAGGATATTCTTTTGGCGGGCGATTATCTGCTCGGAAACAAGCCATTGCCGGGAGGCGATATCACCAACCCGAGTGGTCAGATTTTGCAGGCGCCTATCATTCGCAATGTCACCGCGACTCCGTGCCCGTCTCCGATCTCCCTCGCGGCCACAATACTCGATACCACGCGAGTGGTGAACGGGGCCACGACCGACACGCTCGCATCGGTGCAATTCCAATATTATTTGGATTTGAACAACGACGGGCTGGCCAACGATGGCACTGGCTGGCTCGCTGTCACGAACACGGTCAATGGAACTACCAATGCCGTGCGATCCGCCACCCTCGGCGTCTGGACCGCAACATGGGTGAGCACGAATCTTTACGAAGGCAATTATTTGATCCGCTCGATTGCTACTGACATTCAGAACAACAGCACGCGCTCAACGGAGCAACCGCTCACATTTCCAGCGGGGGTGATCGCCATTTTCAATAACAACTGCGGCGTGACGACGCCCGACGTGCGCACGACGAAATCCGGTCCGTCCAATGTCTTTGCGTTGGCAAATTTCACTTACACCATCACCGTCACCAACCGCGGCCCGAGCAGCGCCACCGATGTGCGGATCACCGATCCGTTGCCGCCCGGCGTCACGTTTGTCAGCGCTTCGCAAGGGGGCGTTCTCTCGAGCAGCAACACGGTGAACTGGCCCGCCATTTCAATTCTGACCAACAGCGCCAGCACGAATTTCGCGGTCACTGTCACCGCCCCGGAGAGCGGCACATTGACCAATCGCGTTTTCAGCACGGCTTCGAGTCCCGACGCCATTCCCGCCAATAATAATGGCACCGATCCTTCCGCCATCGTGATTACAACCGTCACGCCCGCGGCGGACATCGTCACGCGCAAGAGCGCTCCCGCGGAAGTTTTCTTCGGCACCAATTTCGTCTATGCCATCACCGTCACCAACCTCGGTCCATCCCTCGCGAAAGATGTGCGGGTGATCGATGCCTTGCCCTCCGGCGTCACGTTTGTCAGCGCTTCCCACGGAGGAACGCTCTCGAACAACATCGTCGTCTGGCCGGCGATCGCTGCATTGACAAATGGTTTCGGCACCAATTACACCGTCACCGTCGCCGCCTCCGCATTCGGGCGCATCACCAACCGCGTCTCGAGCACGGCCACCACGCTCGATCCTGTCGCTTCGAACAACGATGGCACGGACGCATCGAGCATTGCGGTCACAACCATTAAAGGTCTTGCCGTCACCGGATTCGTCTATGCCGATGCGAATCGAAACGGATTCAAAGAGGCCGCGGAAACTGGAACGGGTTTGA
Source organism: Verrucomicrobiota bacterium (assembly GCA_040754135.1). GTDB lineage: Bacteria > Verrucomicrobiota > Verrucomicrobiia > Limisphaerales > SIBE01 > JBFMDG01. The sequence continues at coordinate 1,219 of JBFMDG010000867.1, read as the reverse complement.
ACTTGTTTGCGAAACTCCTTTCCGCCGGGGCGCCGGGCGGTCCGGCAGTTCAAGTGGCGGCGGTGCAATCGGCTACGGGCGCGTTTTCCTTTTCGAACCTGACCAACGGGTTTTACACGATCGTTCTCGATGACAACAGCACGCTCTCTGATGTGCAGCCTTCGTTGCCGTCGGGCTGGGCTGGCACCGAAATGCCCGGGCAGATTCGTCAGAATATTTTGGTGAACTCCGTCGATCTGCCGAATCAGAATTTCGGATTGATTCAGGCCAATGCATTGCGCGGCGTGGTCTTCAAGGACACTGGCGTTTCTGGCGGCATGGCCAACGATGGCATCCGCAACGGGGGCGAGATCGGATTGCCGGGCATTTCTTTGAAGTTGCTCGATGATGCGGGCAACGTGCTCGACACGGCCACGTCGGATGGCTCGGGGAATTTCACGCTGCTCGTCCCATCCACCGTGGCCAATGGAACCGCGCTGAAAATTGTGGAGACCAATCCGAGCGCCTTCCGTTCGACGGGGGCGAATCCTGGAAACACTGGCGGCGCCTACAGCGTGGCCACTGACGAATTGGCATTCACTTACTCCGCGGCCACAGCTTACACCGGAATTCAATTTGGCAATGTGCCCGAGAACCAATTCAATACCGATGGCCAGCAAAGCGGGTTGCCCGGCACGGTCGTTTTTTACACGCACACGTTTGTCGCGGGAACGGCGGGGCAGGTGACCTTCATCCTCGGCGCTGCGGCCTCACCGGCCAATACCGGCTGGAGCGAAGCGATCTTTAGGGACAGCAATGGCAACAGCCAGATCGACGCGGGTGAACCGATGATTACCGGGCCGTTGACCGTGGCCGCGGATGAAAAAGTGGCGTTGATCGTGAAGGAATTCATTCCCGCCAACGCGCCTTTCAATGCCCAGAATCAGCTCACGATTACGGCGCGATTCGCCTTTATCGGATCCACCCCTGCCTTGCTGGCGAGTTATGCGCGAACCGATTTGACCACGGTGGGCACGCCCACGACCGCGGGTCTGACGCTTTTGAAAAACGTGGATAAATCAACCGCGTTGCCAGGAGAAACGATTACTTACACGATTACTTACGCCAACCAGAGCAGCGAACCGGTGAGCAACGTGGCGGTGTTTGATGCGACACCGGCGTTCACCACGTTTCTGGGGGCCGAAACCGGACCGCTGCCAAACGCGCTCACCGCAGTCAC
>JBFMDG010000866.1:0-2925 GCA_040754135.1 Verrucomicrobiota bacterium | reverse complement strand
AGCTCGAGCGCCGGCGCGGCGGCAGAGATGCACCGCGATCTTGATTCCTTTCACCCCGGCGACAACAGCGTTGATCATGTCCACCGCAAAAGCCGCCGCGCGATCGGGATCCGGATATTGCCGGCGCACTTCGGGATCGACGAACAAGCAAAGGTGCGGATCATCGATTTGCGCCACATGCGCGCCGGCATCGCGCACCAGTTCGAGTTCGCGCCGCAGCAACGGCACGCAATCGCGCACGAAATCCTCGCGCGCCGGATAAGCGCGGCCCGATTTTTCCGGCGTCCACATCCGTTCGCCCAACAGGGCCGGTGAGGGAAGGGTCGATTTGATCTGGCGCGTGGTGATCGTTTTCAGGAATTGCGCCTCGCGCGCGATGAATCCGGGATTCTTCTCCGATAAGCGATCGCTGACGATGGTCCAGGGACGCCCATCCGGAGCCGTGCCGAGTTCGAATCCGTGCGCCAATTCGGCGATGACGCCAATATACGATTTCCGCCACCATTCGCCGTCGGTGATCACATCCAGGCCGGCGTGTTCCTGCATGGCGACGGCGTAGCGCACCGCGGCCTGCATCTCGCGCTCGAACTGTTCCGCCGGCAAAGGCGGGCGATCGTTGATCAGATCACGGACAAAGGCCGGGCGCGGCAGCGATCCGACGACGGAGGTGGGGAAAAGCAGCCGCTGGTTCATGGCGAAGGCTTGATTTCGGGTGCACTCGGAGCGGTCCAAAATTTGCGCGCCAGTTCGAAATCTTCCTGCGTGTCCACTTCCATGTAATTCCCCGGTGTATCGGCGTGGCCCATCTTCACCCCGCGCTCGATCATTTCCTGAAAGAGGTGAATCAAATAAGCCTTTTCAAATACCGCCGCTTCGCGAAAGGGTTTGCCGGCGAACTCGGCGCGCGCACGGTGAAAGGCCTCGCGCAATTGCCTCGCTCCGGCAGCCGTGAACCGCGCGATCCCAGTGTATTCGCCATACGCCTGCGCCGTCGGTATGCCCCGGTGGATCCGCGTCACGCAGCCATTTTGCACCGTGACCTTCTCGGCGTCGTCGGGCGGATGCTGCGTGCGATGCACGTAGCGATCGAGCCATTGCGTGTCCACGCTCAGCGAAATTTCCGAAGGATGATCGAGAACGCGCCGCACCACATCGCTCGTGAAGAGAATATCCGAATAACAACAGACGAATCCTTGATCCATCAGGTCCTCCGCGTGCATGAGCGAGAGCAAAATGTTGTTCTGTTCCCAGCCGGCGTTGTGTCGAAAGATGAACTGCGGATAATCCTGCCGCACCTTTTCGATTTGATAACCGCCGATGAAACAAATGTCGGACACTCCCGCTTCGGCAAAGGCTTGCAAAGCCCAATCCAAAAGCCGGCGCCCTTTCACTTCGGCAAAACATTTCGGCGTATCGGCCGTTGTCGGCATCAGGCGCCGCCCGCGGCCCGCTCCGATAATGATGGCTTTGATGGCTCGCATTTGAGTTGTCACCGGGAATAAATACAACCTGGCTTTGGCTTGGGAAATTCTTTTCGTCGAGTGACACGCCTGAATGTCCACAAGATTTCGAATGGCTCCAGCGTTGCCGCCGCCGAAACGCCCGCGTCCCGCCGGCCATTCTGCCTGTCGCAAACTTTGTCGAGCCTGTGAACCTATTCCTATGTCAGGCCCGCCCGCATACGCTCTCGTATTTTTAGTCCCGCGCTGAAGTTTGGACATTTTCCGATCACACCTTCGACCCAAACTTTGTCGATCGATATTTCTTCGACAAGGTTTTCGACAAGGGGAATGACAGGCGTCCCGCTGGTCATGAGGCTTATAAAGCCGCGCTCCGGACTGCGGCTCTGAAAGCCCAGCAGCCAGGCACCTCGCACGTTCAGCCGCAGTCGAAATTCAATTGGGATCAATCCCGAACTCCAGCGACAGCGCGATCGTTCCTGCGTGCCTACCATGGTTTGGAATTCTGCACCTTGTGCTTTTCCGCCCGCCACAAGCAGGCGATAACAAGCGCGCCGAGAAACGCGCAGGCGGCCCAAAACCGCACGGCAAATTGCCAGCCAAAAACCTGGGCGAAACTGCCGGTGAGTTTGTCGCCAGCGGCGGCGCCCATGTAGCCCATGAAATTTACGAAGCCCGCGGCCGCCGCCGCCGTCCCGCGTCGCGCCAGATCCACGGGCAATGTGCCCACCAGCAAGACTTGCGGACCAAAAATGCAAAAACCGATGGCAAACAAAACCAACAGCGACGGTCCGAATCCCCAGTGAATGACCACATCATAGCTGACGGCCAAAATCGCGAGCAACAAGAGCAGCCCGCAAATGACAGGCACGCGGCGTCCCCCAAAAAATCGATCGGTCGCCCAGCCCGACAGAAAAGCGCCGGCCATTCCGCCGAATGGCAGCACCGCGTATTTGAAAGCGGCGGAACTGACGCTGGAGTTCTGCACTTCTTTCAAGTGCGCCACGCCCCAGTCGGTAAAGCCATAACGACAGGCGTCGAGCAGGCAGAGCGCGACGGCGACGAACCAAAGGCTTGGATTGGTGAGTGTGACGGCAAGATTTTCTTTGAAAGAGGATTTTGGATGTGAGGGCAGCGATGGTGTTTGCACACCTGAAGCACTTGACGGAGTTGCGTCCGGTTCGTTTTTCAAGAAAAACCACATGTGCACCGCGCTGAGCGTCACCAAAATGGCCGGAACGTAGAGCGCGCCACGCCAGCCGAATTGGTGGGCAGCCCACCCGGCCACGACAAACGTCAGCGCCCCGCACAGTTGATATCCGGTGCCGATGATCCCGATGGCGCGTCCGCGTTGTGTCGTTGGAAACCAATTCGCCGTTGCCCGCATGGTGGGAGGCCAGCCGAGCGCCTGCACATATCCGTTGCACTCCCAGATAAAAATGAGGAAGTAAAGCCCGGTGGCCCA